>JAYTBK010000291.1:0-9209 GCA_043737035.1 Bacteroidota bacterium
CAATAGGTGCTTTGGGTAGTGGTACGACAGCAGCCACCACAACTGCCAGTATAGCAATTGCTACAGCAACAAATTCAAGTCCGTATCAATTTTGTCTTGCCCCATCTTTTACGGTGGCGTACATTGCTGATGACAATTCGGTAGTAAATGGCGGCGGAATTCAAAAGTGGGTTTTTAACGGTACTTTTTTTACTCTTGCTTACACGTTTGCCACAAGTACTAACACTGCAATAACCGTTGGTGCGCGGGGCGTAGTTGCCGATTTTAGCGGTCCATACCCAATCATTTACGCAACAACTGCAGAAGGCACTTCCAATCGTTTAATTTCTATAGTTGATGCAGGGTCCATTGTTACATCTACAATTGCTACTTTGGCCACAGCCACAAATACGAACACAATTTTCAGAGGTTTAGCTTTTTCACCGGTATTTACATGTACAACACCTGTTATCAATGTTAATAGCGTCACTATTTGTAGTGGTGGAGCTGCTACACTTACAGCAACAGGCGCAACAAGTTACAGTTGGGCGCCTTCGGCTACTCTTAGTTCGTCTACAGGTTCAATTGTAACCGCAAATCCCACCACAACTACTATTTATACAATCACCGGAGCATCAGGAACTTGCTCTGCAACTGCAACTTCAACCGTAACAATTATTTCAACTCCAACACTTGCGGTAACTTCAGCAACGGTTTGTAACGGTATATTTGCAACATTAACAGCAAGTGGTGTTTCAACTTATACATGGGTTACACCAGCCGTAAACACGCCTACAATTTCCGTTAATCCAAGTGCAACTACTATTTATACGGTTAGCGGAAACGCGGCAGGCTGCGCAGGTACTTTCACTTCAACAGGTACGGTAACGGTAAAATCTTTGCCCACGGTAACTTCTACTTCGGCAACAATTTGTTCTGGCAAAACGGCAACTTTAACTGCTTCGGGAGCTGCCACATATCTATGGAACCCGGGTGGTGCCGCAGGAACTACATTTACAGTTGCACCTGTGACATCGTTTAATACGTATACTGTGGTTGGGACATCAAGTTTAAGTTGTTCTGCATCTGCTACAACAAATGTTTTTGTAATTCCATCACCGGTTATAACCGTTGTAGCCAGTGCGAGTATTGTTTGTATCGGACAGCAGGTTACATTAACGGCAAGCGGTGCAAGTACATATACTTGGACAGGTGGGATTACTAACGGTACAGCGTTTACACCAACTATAAGTTCTACGTACACTGTTATAGGTACAGGTTTTGCGGGATCATGTACTAACACAGCAGTGAGCAGTGTAAGTGTAAGTTCATGCACAGGAATTAAAGAAAGTAATTCAGGTAATATTTCTTTATCAGTTTATCCTAACCCAAACAATGGTAATTTTATAATTACAACTTCGGTTTTTCCTACAGAAATATTAATGTTTGATGTTACCGGAAAAATGATTTTGAAAAAATCAATCACTGAATTTGAAACTATGATGAATGTTTCGCAATTTAGTGCTGGAGTTTATTACTTAACGCTTTCAGGAGAAAATAATCCGGTTAGCCGGAAAATTGTAATTATAAAATAATTTGATACAGTTTATAATTAAAAGTCCTGCTAGTTGGCGGGACTTTTTTTACGACTGGCTTTTATTTACCAGTATATGCTAAGTAATCCTGCAAAATAATGGTAGCACTTATCATATCAACTGTGTCTTTATTTGCGCGGTCCTTCTTTTTTAATCCTCCCAATAACATCGTTTGATGGGCAAGCGTTGAGGTAAAACGTTCGTCGTAACGCGCTATTTTTATTTGAGGAAATTTGCGCGTTAAGTGAGTTACAAAAGGGTTAATATATCTCGCGCTGTCAGATGGTTCGTTTTGCAATGTTTTGGGTTCGCCCACAACAATACATTCAACTTGTTCTTTTTTTAAGTAGGCTTCAAGGTATGTTATAAGGTCTTTGCTATGCACTGTAGTTAACCCTGTTGCAATAATTTGTAGAGGATCAGTAACTGCCAGTCCAACACGCTTACTGCCATAGTCTATCGCCATTATCCTTGCCATTTGTTAAAGGTAATGCATTTTGCGTAAGGGATTGCAGTGGAAATCCTTTTTTCTAATCTTAGAAAGTTGATGCTAGATGAACCGGTAAAAAGATTGCAACGAAAAGCCCGGCCGCAGGTACGTCCAAAAAAAGTTAAAAAAATTTGATCCTAAAATAATTATATTAACTTTGTATCTCAAAGTACTTTTAATATGACAATTCAAAACTCTCAACACATTGACGCGATACATGACATTCGCCAAATGATGAAAAAATCAACACGGTTTTTATCCCTTAGTGGTTTATCGGGTGTGTTTGCCGGAATTTACGCATTAGTAGGAGCTGCGTTGGCTTACTTATATTTAAAGTTTTTATTTTTATTTGATTCATCACCTCAAAATTTAAAATATTTTTCGCAACAGGAAATATATTCAATTTATTTTAATCTGTCGGCAATTGCATTAGGCATATTATTGCTTTCTGTACTAACGGCCTGGTATTTTTCAAACAAAAAAGCTAAAAGCGAGGGGTTGTCATTGTTTGACTATTCAGCAATCCGAGCCTTTATAAACCTTTGCATACCATTGTTTGCAGGCGGTATTTTTTGTATTGCATTATTATACCACGGGTCTGTAATTTATATCGTGCCTGCTATGCTTTTATTTTACGGCCTTGCCTTAATCAACGCAAGTAAATACACCTACGATGATATCCGATATTTTGGAATATGCGAAATTGTTTTAGGGTTAATAAGCTCTTTTGATTTGGGAAACGGTTTAATATACTGGGCAATTGGTTTTGGAATACTGCATATAATATATGGTGCGGTTATGTGGTATAAATACGAGCGGAAAGATAAAAGGGAATAAAAGAGACAGAGAGAGAGTAGGACAGAAATTTTGAAAAGACAAAAGTCAATTAAATAAATAAGGTTTGAAGTATAACATACATAATTTAAATAAAGCTTTTGAAAACCGCATTAGACTTGGTATAATGAGTGTATTGATGGTGAACGACAGGGTTGATTTTAATACAATGAAGGAAACACTAAACCTTACCGATGGCAATTTAGCCAGTCATATTGTAGCGTTAGAAAAAGAAGGATTTCTGCACGTAAAAAAGGAATTTGTGGGTAAAAAACCTTTAACAACATATTCGGTTACAAAAGTTGGTATTAAAGCATTTAACGAACATTTAGATACGCTTGAAAAATTATTGAGGGGAAGGTAAACTATTTTTTTAACTATATACTTTGAAACACAAAGTAATTTGCAAAATTTTAATATAACGGTTGGTATTAAAATAAATCATTTAAAATAAATCATATGAAAACACAAAAAGTAAATGCTGCACAAATTTTTTTTAAATTAATTTTATCAGTTCATCATAAAACTTCGTCGATGGTTGCCAAAATCATCGGCCCAGCTGTGTTTAATTATGGAACTATAGAAAGCGGTTGGAACATGACAACTGCCGATTTGCAAAAATTTCCTCATGAAAGTTTAGGTAAGATGCTCGGCGAATTTTTAACCGAAAACAAATTAGAACCACTTTCCCGCGCCGAGTACCACGATGTGCATCATGTATTGTTTAACTATTCCATATCTTTAAAAGATGAAGTCGCTTTACAATTCTTTTTGCACGGCAATGGGCGGAAATCAATTGCCTCCTATTTAACCTGTTTCGGTGCCTGGTGTATTTTACCATTTCATTGGAAATACCTGCGCGCTTCTTACGAAAAGGGAAAAAACTGTAAAGATTTTTCAGCACTAAATTTAAAAACTGTATTGCATCAGAATTATAATAAAGTAAAAGCTCACCTTTTTAATGAAATTTAAGATTTTTAAAACCCACTTTAAAATAGTTACAAATTCCGCGCATCCCGCGCATTAACAAAAAAATCATGAAAAAAAACGATTATCTTTTATTAGCGGCAACAGGCGCCTACAGTTTTTTATTTTATCAGCAAAATGCCGGCATTAACTTTTTAATATTTACACTTGTTTTATTGGCCGTGATACTAATCCGTAACGGCAGTTTGCTGCGGGATCAAAAGTGGCTCTCCGCGGCATTATTATGTGTAGTTAGCGCAGTTTCAATATTTTTACATTCCAGTGCATTAAGTATTATCGCAAATATTTTTAGTTTACTGGTCGTTTCGGCTTTATCCATCAATACTTCTACCTCTTTTTTGTTTGGATTTTTATTTAGTATTTATTCGGCTTTATCATCAGCTGTTTTTGTAATAGTTGATTCGGTTACGCGGAGTAAACCGTTACCTGAAGGCACACCAACTAAAAAAAGCAATAAATTATTGGCAACCGTTGTTGTAATAATTGTTAGCATTTTATTTTTTATTCTATATCAACGTTCAAATCCACTATTTGCAGAGAATACCAAATGGATAAATTTTGATTTTATAAGTGTGAGCTGGATACTTTTTACCTTGAGTGGTTTGCTACTTGTTTATGCATTTTTCTATCATAAAAGTATCAGTTCAATTATTGTGTGGGAAAAAAACTTGCCATTAAAAAGTCAACCATTCACTTACACCGATCAAAATTTAAAACGTTGCGAAACAGAGCAATACGCAGGTTTATTGCTTTTTATAGTTTTAAATGTAATGCTTGTGATTTTAAATGTGGGTGACATACAAACTTTGTATTTTAAAGGCGGTCTTCCAAAAAATATTTCACATTCTGATTTTGTTCATAGCGGCGTTGGGCTTATAATGTTATCTATTTTCATTGCTACAGCACTTATTATGTATTTATACAGAAATGATTTTCCCGACACAAAAAATAAGCGGTTGCTCTCTATAGTTGTTTACCTCTGGATCTTGCAAAACATTTTAATGTTATCATCAACGGGTTTTCGGAATCAAATTTATATACACGATTTTAATTTTACGTACAAACGCGTTGGAGTTTACATGTGGCTGTTGCTTGCGGCAGCTGGTTTGGCAATTATGTTTTTTAAAATATTAAAGAACCGCTCTAACTGGTATCTCGTAAAATCAAACGTGGCAGTTTGGTTTATCGTTTTGGTATTGAGCGCTACCGTAAATTGGGATGCGCTTATTACAAATTACAACATAAAGAACAAGTGTATTGATAAGGTTGATTTCTATTATTTATTTACCCTATCTGACACCAACCTACCGGAACTCCTTGCAGTGACGAAACAAAAAGATTTTGAGAAAATAAATTTGAAACTCAAAAATTACACCGGCTCGTTCAATCATGAAAATTATTATTCGCAATCTTTCATCCAATTACTAAATGAAAAGATAAAGCATTATTTATCGGATTATAAAAAGGATTGGCGGAGCTATGACCTGCGCGATCAGCGCATCATTCATCATTTATATCATTAAATTTTAATTGTATATGAAGCCATCATTCCGTACTTTAATATATGCGTTTGTCGCTTTTAGCTTTTTGCTACTGTGTTACAATATTCACGTAAGTGAAAATTATTGTTATATTTTTTTACTATGGAGTTTATTTTTGGCATTAATTCCTTGGTGGATCAGCTCATTTCTGCTTTACAAAAAACCGGCACATGCAGTAAAAATTTCCTTACTTATTTTGTGTTTATTGTTTCTGCCTAATGCACCCTACATTTTAACCGACCTCTTGAACATGAAAGATAGAAAAATTTCGCCTCTTTGGTTCACCTCGTTTTAATTTTATCAAATGCCTTAATTGGAATGCTGGTTTTTTTAAAGTCGCTAAAAGATGTTTTAACTATCTTAAAAGCAGATTTTGGCAATTTATTTTTTAAAGTGACGAGACCTGTTATTCTCTGCCTCACTTCATTTGGCATTTATTTAGGCTGGTTTTTAAGATTTACTAGCTGGGATATTCTTTATCCCGTCCGGCTGACGAAAGCGTGTTTTGAAATGTTATTAAATGCTGACGCTTTAAGTTTCACATTTGTTTTTGCAATTTTTTTGTCATTTATATATTACATTAGTCTAAACTTTGACGTTGGTAAAAAATTAGATTAATTTGTTTATTGATTATGTAAAACATGAATTCATTTTTAAAATCTTTTTTTTGCGCGGTAAATGGGTTTAAGCTCGCAATAAAGCAGCGTAACTTAAAAATAATGTTTTTTATTTCTGTGCTTACCGTCATTATCGGTTTTGTTTTTGATGTAGATTTTAGAGACTGGTGTGTCATTTTACTTTGCATTGGGGTAGTAGTTTCTTTGGAGCTAATAAATACCACCATTGAACACTTAGTTAATTTTGTTGAACCCAATTTTAATGAAAAAGCTGGCGCTATTAAAGATATTTCTGCAGCAGCAGTATTGTTTTTTTCCCTTATTGCCGTTGTTTGCGGCATTCTTATTTTCGGTAGTTATATTGCAGATTTATTTTAAAATACCATCAACCATCAACCATCAACCATCAACCATCAACCACTGACCACTCAACGCTCACAACCTACGACTCACAACTTACTATTAACCACTAACCCCAAAACACAATGTTCCCCGAAACTGAACTTATTTTAACCAAAGAAAACCGAGTTTATCATATTAACTTAAAAACCGACGATATTGCAGACGATGTAATCGTTGTGGGAGATCAGCACCGGGTTGCGCAAATTTCAAAGCGCTTTAGCAGCATTGATTTTAAAACGGAGCACCGTGAATTTGTTACGCACACAGGTATGTATAACGGTAAGCGAATTACTGTTTTATCTACGGGTATAGGTACTGATAACATCGATATTGTATTAAATGAAATCGACGCCGCTGTGAACATAAATTTGGAAACGCGCGAATTAAATCCAACACACCGCTCGTTAAATATTATCCGGTTAGGTACAAGCGGCGCTTTACAAGCCGATATTCCTGTAAACAGTATCGTCGTAAGCTCGCACGGACTCGGATTGGATGGGCTCTTAAACTTTTACAACAACTGGCAAACTGTATGCGAGGAACCAATAAGTCAGGCATTTATTGAGCATACCCACTGGCTTCCAAATTTACCATATCCATATTGCGTTAAAGGTTCTGAGGACCTGTTAAAAAAATTTTCCCAAGGAACTTTTAGAGGAATAACGGCTACTGCCCCGGGGTTTTATGGTCCGCAAGGCCGGGAAATTCGTTTAAAAGCCGCAATGTCATCGCTTAATGAAATGTTAACTGAATTTAAATTTAAGGAACATCGCATAACCAATTTCGAAATGGAAACATCGGCATTATATGGTTTAGGTAGGCTATTAGGCCACCGGTGTTTAACGGCGTGCGTAATTATTGCTAATAGGGTAAAAAAAGAATTTACAGCCGATTACACGAAAAGTGTAGAGATATTAATAGATGAGAGTTTACAACGATTAACAGCATGATTGTTAAGAAAAACTAAATACGCATTTAAAATAGCTCCAAATCGGGGCTATTTTTGTTTAGTATGCGAGCCAAAAAAAACGAAATGAACCTGAAAGAATTAATTGCCCTCATTACTTTATTGGATGATCCTGACGACGGGATATATTCCGAAGTAAAAAATAGGTTCATTGTGCTTGGCCCACCCGCCATTCCGCATTTGGAAACCGCATGGGAAAACAGTTTCGACGCGCTCATGCAAAAACGCATTGAAGGCATTATCCACACCATTCAGTTTAAAGCCTTGCAAAACGCGTTAAAATTTTGGGCGGAAAATGAGCAGGATGATTTGTTTAAAGGCTGCTGTATTATAGCACGTTATCAATATCCCGACCTCGATGAAAATAAATTAAAAAAGCAACTGAACCTGATAAAGCAGGATGTTTGGCTCGAATTGAATGATGATCTTACTGCGCTCGAAAAAGTAAAAGTTATCAATCATATTCTTTTTGAGGTGCATCAGTTTGGTGGGAATATTTCCAACTATCACGCTCCGCAAAACTCATTTATAAATGTGGTTTTGGAAACTAAAAAAGGCAATCCGGTAATGCTAAGTATTATTTATGCCCTTATTTGTAAGGAGCTAAATATTCCGGTGTATGGAATAAACCTGCCTCAGCATTTCGTATTAGCTTACGTTAACGATCTGGCAAACCTCTTTGATCCATCACATAAAACACTTTCTGATAATATTTTATTTTACATTAATCCTTTTAGCAAAGGGCTTATTTTTAATCAGGCCGATATCGATTCTTTTATAAAACAGTTAAAAATTGAGCCTGAAACAAAATATTACCTGCCTTGCTCAAACCTCGATATTATTAAAAGAATTTTAAATAATCTGATCTATTCATTTGACAAAATGGGTTACGCGGAAAAGGTGAAAGAATTAAAAGACCTCGATAAACAATTGTAAAATTATTTTATTTATGGCTGCTAACAACATTCCGCCACCGGGTAAAGGTGTTCGATACATTACCATGAGTCATCAAATGTCTAACTGTGAAATGTTCATAAATAATCCGGTTTATTTTATAGAAGTACCCGATGTTACGGAACGGTTTACCGAAATATACTGGGTGTTGAAAAAAATGGCCTGTTTGTTGGTTATAGTGCTTTCATGAAATAGCATAAATTTTTTATTATTTAGAGGGATAAAATAATACCACGATAGATTATGGACCAAAATTCAAAAAAATAACAAAATAATACCCCGCCACACTTAATTTTGCAGGGTAATACGAACTAAAATATATTATAATGAACCCAAAAGGAAAATTAATTATTATTGGTGGAGCAGTTGATAAGGGCAGTTTTACAGAAGGCGATCCACTAAAACAAAGTGAAAAACATATTAAATTTTTTGAAACCGGAATTCTTCGTCGATTAATCAACGAATCAAAACTCAAAGAGAAATCAAGGATTGAAATTATTACTACCGCTTCTAAAATTCCGAAAGAAGTTGGCCCAGAATATGTAAAAGCCTTGGAAGCTCTTGGAGCTACAAATGTAGGAATTTTAGATATTGAAAAACGCGAACATGCCATAGCACAGGAGTCGTTTGATAGATTACAAAAGGCAGATGTAGTAATGTTTACCGGTGGTGATCAGTTGCGTTTAACTTCAATTTTAGGTGGAACGCCATTTCATAAATTGTTGCTTTCCAAATATCAAAACGAAGAGTTCATTTTTGCCGGAACTTCGGCTGGTGCAGCGGCAGCATCAACTAATATGATTTATCAGGGAAGTAGCAGTGAAGCACTTTTAAAAGGGGAAG
>JAYTBK010000292.1:0-9193 GCA_043737035.1 Bacteroidota bacterium
TTTCGCATAGGTGATAGAGTCTAATATTTCTTTATTTTTTGCCTCTACTAATTTTTTCTGATCTTCAATTATTTTAGAAGCGATCCGATTCCTTTTTAAACCTCGGTAAATATAAAAAGCCAATATACATACAATGAAGAGGGATAGAAGAGATACTAGTGAAATTTTCCTCTGTAATAACGCACTTCTTCTATTGTAATCAATTTGCTGGGTTAAGTTTTTTTGGCGCGATTGTGATTCTAAAGAATCAGCAAGGTGCTTTTTATCAAACTCATAATACAGTTGCTTCTTTGTTACTTCCTGTCGAATCCCATCGTTTATTATTGAATCTTTTGTATTTATGTATTTCTTTAAAAACAAAACAGAGTTTTTAAAATCAGCCGATTTTTCGTATGCGTAAGACATTTTCTGATAAGTCCTTTCCATTAAAAGCGGTGAGCCCGTTTTTTCGCTTAACCTAACAGTTTCTTGAAAAACTTTAACAGCACTTTTCGGATCATTCTCTTCTAAAAAAATGTCACCCGTTACCCACATGCAACTCACAATACTATATGTATCTTTTAAACCGGTTAAAATTTCCAAAGCCTTATTATTATATTCTTTTGCTTTCGGTATATGATGTTCTTCCAATTCGCAGGAAGCAAGGTTCATATAATTATAACCAAGACTGTATTGATTATTAGCTTCCGTGTTTACTTTTACGGCCTTTAGATAGTATTCTTTTCCTGCTTTGGTGTTGCCTGAATTTTGTAGCGAAGAACCGATATTATTATAGGCTTGCCCTATCGTTCGGTTATCCTTTCGCTGAATTGCCATTTTTAATGTCTTCTCAAAATAATAAATAGCCATGCTATAATCCAATTGATCAAAATACATTCCGGCAATATTATTATACAACTTTATTTGCAGTGCGATGTTTTTTTCTGATTCTACCAAGGGCAAAGAATGCAGGTAAAACTCTAACGCTTTTTTAAAATTACCAAGTCTTCCCGAGCACATTCCAAGATACATTTGGCATTCGGCAATTCCATTCAGATCGTCTAATTGAATAGCAATCAATAGAGTTTCTTCACCTAACTCGTAGGCTAATTTAAACTTACTTTTTTTATAGTGAAATAAAATTTCTTTTAGAGCAATGTATAACGCAGACCTTTTATCTCTTAGTTTTGAATTTTCACTTCTTGCCTTAATTAAATAAATTTCTGCGCTGTCAATTTTACTTCTAGTTATGTATTCTTCAAAGATCCGTAGCAAAGTATTAATTTTTACCGTGTTCTTTTGGGAATAAGATGCATTAATCAAACTGTCTACATTTGAAGCATCCGCACTGTAAACCACAAGTGAGAAAAATAGGAATGATAAAATTCTAATATGTTTATGAATAACCATTAAGTATCCTAGGCGGCGTTAAGCATTGGTTTTGAAACGTTTCTAACTGTTCGGAAGGATTGCAAATTTAATATTGTGTAAAAAATAGTAGCTCGCTACATTTAATTCTGTTCCTTCAATTTCACCATCGTTAAAATCACAGTAATGCACATTGTTTGTCTCGTCTGATCTACCGCCTCATATTTTAACATCCATCGAACTCACATTATAAATATATATTAAATCTTAATACCAATTACCGTAACATCATCTACTTGCTCTAAATTACCTACCCAATTTTTAAAAGTCGTTTCTAAAATATTTTTTTGCTCTGGCATGGGTAAATGTGCATTTGCTTGCAATAAAACTTTTAAATTTTTATTCATAAATTTTTTGCTTTTTGATCCGCCAAACTGATCTGCATAACCGTCGGTGTACAAATAAAGCATGTCGCCGGGATAAATGGAAATTGTAAACAGATTGAAATTGTTTGTAAGTTCACCTTTTCCTATTGGCATTTTATCTTTATCAAGGTCCATTATCTGGTTGTTCCTTATCAATACAGGTGTGTTGTTTGCAGCAGCGTAACTAACAACCGAGTTAGCTTTGTCATAGCAAATTAATATCCCGTCCATGCCGTCACTTTGGCCGTCTCTGCTTATTGAATTAATGAGGCGCATTCGCACGTAGTCGAAAATTTTATTCGGTTCCTCAATATTTTTCTCTTTTACCGCCTCACTTAAAAAACCCATATTTAATAAACTCATAAACGCACCGGGAACGCCGTGGCCTGTGCTGTCGCAAACTGCCAAGTAAAATTTATTGTTGTGTTCCGCAGCCCAATAAAAATCGCCACTTACAATATCTTTAGGTTTAAAAAAATTAAAATTGTTTTGAAGATGAGTCAACATTAATTCTTTGTTAGCAAGCAAAGTGTCCTGAATTCGTTTTGCATAATGAATGGAATCTAGAATTTCCTTTTGCTTTTCTTCTATAATATGTTTTTGATATAAACTTTCTTTGTTTGCAGTTTGCAGTGCTGAATTTTTTGCATTAATCAATTCATTTTTCGTTTCCAAAAGCTGCGCGTTATTTCTTTTAATGATAAATGCTCTAATTAAAAACACGCACAGTACAATTACAAAAATTAGGGCACCAACGATTAAAACCCTTTGTGCTTTTTCGCTTTTTAATTGCTCTTCGTTTTTAATAATTTCGAGTTTAGTAATTGCTTGCCGTTTTTCGAGATTGTCAATTTGATTCTGTTTTTTTTCTGATTCATACAACTCTTTAAATTCGGCGATCGACTTTTGCGTTTCTTTTCCTAATATCGAATCTTTTAGCGTAGTAAATTGAATATGGTAATCATATGCATTTTTAAAATCACCTTTTAAACGATAAAGCATCGAAAATTTTTCTAATACGCTTGAAATGAAAAACAGATCATTTAATTTTTCTGAAATTATTTTTGCCTTTTTTATTGCTTCAAAACTTTTATCAAAACTTTTAATGGAAGCATATTGCCCACTCAAATTTAGGTATGCGTTTGCCATACCGGCCAAATCATCTGTTTCAATTTTTAGTGCTAACGCTTCGTTCGTAATATCTATTGCCGCTTTTGAGTTATGATAAAAATCTTCTTGTATACCACCCAAATTAAGTAACACAGTCCCCAGAGCTCTTTTTTCTCCGATATCCCGATATAATTTTTCAGCTTTCTCCAGATACAACTCCTGAGTTTTAATATTGTTCAAGCCATCATAAGCCTGCGATAGTGAATTGTATTGGTTACCGGTAGCTTTGATATTATTTGTTTCAATAAAAAGTTCGGCTGCTTTTTCAAAATTTGGAATCGATCCTTTAAAATCCTTTAACCTCACGGATACATTGCCCAAATTACCATACGATGCCGCCATCATCGATTTGTTTTTAGCATTCTCCGCTAATTTGAGTGATTTGGAATATTCCGAATAAGCTTTCTTAAAATTACCAAGCCTTTCATAAACCAATCCTGAATTACCATGCGCTTTAGCTTCCATTAGCGTGTCTCTATACTCAATCGATTTTTTAATTAATGTGTCGAATATGAGTAATGCTTTTTCGTTTTCGCCTAAATAGTGCGTTACCAAGCCCAGCACATTATAAGCAGTTAAAAACTGTTTTCTATAGGCGGTATTTCGTGTAAGTTCTAATAATTTTAGAGAAGCTTTTTCTCCGAACTCATAATCCTTAAACGCCACAAATTTTGAAAACTTTTCAAGCGAATCAATTTTTTGCTGCGGAATTTTGATATTTAAAATTTTTTGATATTCTATTTCAAACTCACCATTTTGTGCACATAGAGGGTAATAAAAAACAAGCGCGAGGATTATTAATAACTTCGCAAATTTTATTTTTTTGGCAAACGGCCGTGCAAAAATGTTCTCATTATGATTGTGATTATAGGATTGCATAAATTAAAATTTACCGGTTATTAAATGAGTTGCAATAAAAAATAGCCCCTAGAATTAATTCTGATTTTTCAACTTCACCATCGTTAAAATCGTAGCAATACCAACTGTTTGTCCAGCCTGATCTACCGCGTCATATTTTTCTAAAATATTCATTGCGCTTGCATCATAAATATCAACCACCCATTTTACGATGCCAACTTTAGTTTCGGTTCCGTTTGCAGCAGCAAGTGGTTTATCGTTCACTACTTTTTCTTTACAGGTAAACTTCACGCCGATCGTCATGCCCGGATAGATTGGACGTGTAAAGCGGCACTCATCAATTCCGTAGTTCAAAAGAACCGGTCCTTGCGCCGGATCTACAAATAAACCGGCAGCCTTTGAAAGAATAAAATATCCATGCGCAACGGTTCGTTTAAAAATTGTTCCTTCCAGTGCGTCAGGCTGTAAATGGGCGTAAAATTTATCGCCGCTGATGTTTGCAAAATTTGTAATATCTTCTTCCGTTACCGTATGAGTTGGAGTGATCGTCGTTTCTCCCACTTCAAGGTCTTCAAAATATTGACGAAACGGATGAACATCTTTAATAATTTGTTTTGCTCCAACCTGATAACTATTTAGTATTGAAGTAATGGTTGTTGGAGAACCTTGTATTGCTGTGCGTTGCAGGTAATGAAATACGCCGCGCTTGCCACCCATTTCTTCACCACCACCTGCTCTTCCCGGCCCACCATGCACAAGTAAAGGCATTGGTGAACCATGGCCGGTACTTTCTTTAGCGCATTCGGCATTTAATATTAAAATACGCCCATGCATACAAGCCGCACCAATTGTATACTTGCGAGCTATTGTATTGTCGGCGGTAATGATAGAACTTACCAATGAACCTTTTCCCATTTTAGATAATTCAATCGCATCTTCAATAGTTTTATAAGGCATAATGGTACTTACAGGCCCAAATGCTTCTACATTATGGCAATCGGTATTGGTAAAAGGTTTATCGTTATAAAAAATAATTGGCGGCATAAATGCGCCCTTGTGTTTATCTGCACCTTTCACTTCAAAATTTTCGAAGTTGCCAATAATTATTTTTTGTGTTTTGGATAGCAGCTCAACTTTTTCTTTTACTTCCGTTAATTGCGATAAACCTGCTAACGAGCCCATCCGCACACCTTCCACATTAGGATCGCCGATTACGTTTTGCGCGAGTCTTTTGCCTAAAGCAATTTGCACATCTTCCACCATATTTTCCGGAACAATGATGCGTCGCACGGCTGTACATTTTTGTCCTGCTTTGGTGGTAATTTCGCGTGCAACTTCTTTAATAAAAATCTCGAACTCAGGCATTGCCGGTGTTACATCCGTGCCCAACACGCAGCAATTTAAACTATCGGCTTCCATATTAAAATGAACTGCTTCCTGCAATAAACGTGGATGCGCTTTGAGCATTTTACCGGTAGATGCGGAACCTGTAAAAGTAATGATGTCCTGACTTTCCACATGATCTAAAATTCCATTTGCACTGCCGCAAATTAATTGCAATGCGCCTTCCGGAAGAATTTTACTTGCAATAATTTCTTTAACAACTGCTTCTGTTAAAAAAGAAGTGAGTGCCGCAGGCTTAACAATAGCGGGCACACCGGCGAGCCAGTTAACCGCAACTTTTTCTAACATGCCCCACACCGGAAAATTAAAAGCGTTAATATGAATCGCAACACCTTCTTTAGGTACGCATATGTGATGACCAATAAACGTGTTATTTTTTGATAGACGCGCCACATCGCCATCGTAACAAAAAGTTTCATCAGGAAACTGGCGGCGCAACGAAGCGTAAGCAAATAAATTTCCGATGCCACCTTCAATATCCACCCAACTATCAACGCGTGTTGCGCCAGTTGCCCACGATACTTTATAAAAATCTTCTTTTTTACTTTGTAAATGCAAGGCGAGGGCTTTAAGCATTAAGCCGCGTTGCTGGAAGGTCATCTTTCGCAATTTTGGGCCGCCTACGGTTCGCGCGTAATGGCACATTTCTTTAAAATCGAGGCCTTTGCTGCTTGCCGTGGCAACAACATCGCCGTTAATGGCATTAAATAATTCCTGGCCTTTATCAGCACCGGCAACCCATTTGCCCAGCGCGTAGTTTTGTAATTGGTTCATAGTTGATGGAAAAATAATAAGTTTAAAGATAAAAAAAAGGAAGTAATTAAATGTTTTTTTTTGAATGATGTTTAGGTGTAATAGTAGCCCGGATGTTATTGTATATTTAATATGTTTTCTAGAATAAAAAATTTAAATTAAATTAGTCTGTTTGGCAAGCAACCTAAAAAATGATTTACAATTTACCAACATACATTTCGTGGAGTTTTGGAATTACCACGCTTATAACGCTGTTACTTTTTATTTGGACAGTTAAAAACTCAAATGCCGAACGTACACGAAACAATGCAATTCCAATCTTTATCGGTTTGACAGTGTGGTTAATAATTCAAGCTGTTTTGACTTTAAAAAATATTTATAGCACCGACACGAATTTGTTTCCGCCTAAAATCATGCTATTCGGAATTTTGCCAACAATTGTGGCAATCGTTTTATTATTTTCAACCTCAAAAGGCAGGCAGTTTATGGATAGCTTGCCACTAATAAACTTGACGTATTTAAACGTTGTGAGAATTCCGGTGGAAATAGTTTTGCTTTGGCTTTTTCTCAACAAAGCAATTCCCGAATTGATGACTTTTGAAGGGCGAAACTTCGACATCATTGCCGGAATAACAGCACCGATTGTTGCCTATTTCGGCTTGACAAAAACAAAATTGACGCGGCAAACAATTCTAATCTGGAATTTTATTTGTCTTGGTCTATTAATAAATATCGTTGTGAATGCGCTGTTTTCAACACCATCACCAGTCCAGAAGTTTGCTTTTGAACAACCGAACATCGCAATTTTAAATTTTCCATTTAGCTGGTTGCCAACCTTTATAGTTCCAATCGTATTATTTGGACACTTGGCTTCAATTAGACAACTATTAAAACAAAACGAATTGAAAACATCTGATGTAAAATAATTTTTTTACATTTTTGAGTGGAAACGATTTTTATTTGTATAAGCGTAACAACTTAGTACTTTTATCTAAACAATTCTGAACTATGTTCTCAATGTTAAATTCTTTTGCTATCGCGAAGTATGTTGCGAAAACGTTATGCCGTAACGTTATGATACAAGACTTATTCACTACATCGTTAATAATCGTGGTTTTACATTCCTGTAAACAGGCAGAGAAATGTGATTTTAAATCGTATTCAAAAAGTATATTTGGATTAAAACAATCTACAACATTTAGAACCGCCGCTGATTTTAATATCCCCAAGAGCTTATAAATATGCGGAAGCAATTGGCCATCAATAAGCACAATATGTTTTGCTCCGTAAATTTATATCATTGAACTTCGTTCGGAATTCACTGGGGGTTTATTTAGAAATAAATTCGCTTACTACTTTTTCAGCTTTTGCAAACGCATCTTCTAACACTTCATTCAGGATGAATGTATCAAAAAGGTCCGCAGTTCGTATTTCTTTTTCAGCTTTTTCAACGCGGCGTGTGATGCTTTCGGCGCTATCGGTGCTACGTGTATTAAGGCGTTCTTCCAATATTTTAATACTAGGCGGCATTACAAAAACAGCCAATGCTTTTTCGCCAAACAAGTTCTTTAAGTTGAGTCCGCCTTCTACATCTATATCAAAAATTACGTTTTTATTTTTAGCCCATATTCGTTCAACTTCACTTTTTAAAGTTCCGTAGTGTACGCCTGAGTAAACTTCTTCCCACTCCAAAAATTCTTTGTTGTCAATTTTGTCTTTAAATTCTTCTACCGAAAGGTAGTGGTAATCTTTCCCGTTCTCTTCAACACCACGTTTGGGGCGGCTTGTAGCAGAAACAGAAAACTCAAGCTGGTTATGGAAGGTTTTTAAAAGGTGCCTCACAATAGTTGTTTTGCCGGAACCCGATGGAGCAGAAAATATAATGAGTTTACCGTTGGGCATAAATTGTACGTAATGGTTTATACTTTTTATTTTTTGTTCTTAATGTGTTAACACGTTCAAGTGGTAGGTTATTTGTCTTTATAAATTACAAGGTTTATAATGCCCTTATTTGGTGTGCTGTTATCGGTTAAGGAAACAACAAAAGGTTTGCGCTGTCCAACAAAACAATTGTATACAACGTATCCTTTGTCTTCTGTTGGGTTTGGTAATTTTTTTTCGTAATACATTTTAAGATCTGTAAATAACCGTGAACTTAAATCAAGGTCATCGCAGTTTATTTGCACCGCCACTTCATCTAAACTATCTTTTTTTAAATTGTAGGTAACCGAATAATTGGTAACGCTATCAATGTTATATTCAAAATACAAATAATCAATATCAACATCAGACGGAGGTTTAGTTTCGGTTTTTGTAATGCTTATTGATTTGCTGTTAAGGTCGAGCCCGCGAATAACACCATCTTTCGAACGAATAATCTCATCGAGCAGTTCATTGTATTCCGGAAAAATACGTTGCTTTTTTTGCTCAGTTACAACCGGCGTTTCGATGCACGCCATCATTGCAAGTGAAAATAATAACAGTATGTAATTTAAAATTTTACGCATTTTTTAATTTATTTCTTCGGCAGCAATGATTGATTTTTCCGGACGCATGGTAGGGAATAATAACACATCCTGTATAGACGGTTGGTTGCACATTAACATGCAAAGCCGGTCAATTCCAATGCCAATGCCAGCAGTTGGCGGCATACCGTATTCAAGCGCGCGTAAAAAATCATAATCAATAAACATGGCCTCATCATCACCACGCTCCATCAATTTTATTTGTTCTTCAAAACGTTCGCGCTGATCAATCGGATCATTTAATTCGGAATATGCATTCGCAATTTCTTTTCCATTTATCATCAGCTCAAATCTTTCTACAAGCCCTTCTTCACTGCGGTGTTTTTTTGTAAGCGGACTCATCTCAACGGGATAATCAATAATAAACGTAGGCTGTATGTATTTGCCTTCGCATTTTTCACCAAAAATAGTATCAATTAATTTTGCTTTTCCCATGCTTTCGTCAATTTCCAGATGCAAGTTTTTACATACGGTTCTTAAACCTGCTTCATCCATTTTGCTTACATCTACACCTGTATGTTCTTTTATAGAATCGAAAATAGAAATGCGCTTAAACGGAGCGGCAAAACTAATTGTATTTTCGCCAACCACTACATCAGTTGTGCTATGCAATTCATTGGATATTTTTTCAAGAAGTTTTTCGGTGGTGTTCATCATCCAAAAATAATCTTTGTATGCAACATAAAATTCGAGGATAGTAAACTCAGGATT
>JAYTBK010000293.1:0-3793 GCA_043737035.1 Bacteroidota bacterium
CAAACTTCTGCATATTATGGAGGAAGTGCAGGTCTCTCACAAAAGCAAGCCGACAGTTTAAAACTTAATTATGGTGCATTTGGGACGCCTGTTTCCTTAAACGAAATAAGTGTTCAATACAATGGGGCTGAAGGTTTTCATTTCAAAATGCTTGGCTGTTTTGTGTCGATTAAAGACGCGGCAAAAATTAATTCAGCATACGCCAATAATACGCCATCGGCCATGTACGGATATTATGGCGAAATTGGTTACAATCTTTTTCAACCTTTTAACCGCGCAGGAACTCAAACCATGTTGCTTTTTGCACGCTACGAAGCGATGAATTTAAACGCTAAACTTCCAAAAAACGGCTTAGAAGATGGCCTGCAGGAAAAACAATATTTAGTGGCCGGCTTACATTATCAGCCATTAAAAGGTGTTTCTGTAAAGCTTGATTTTGTGCATCGCATTACGGGCGAGTACAACAAAATTTTGTACGTTACAAATCCTTACGCTAGCAATATTCCGTTTTATACAACATACAGTTTTATAAATTTTGGAATTGGTTATAGCTTTTAACGATGCTGCGACGCGAATTTATAAAAACCGGCTGTATTAGTTGTGCTGCCGTTGTTGGTGGTGGAACTTTAATGAGTTTATTAAATTCTTGCGCCGCATTACCCGTTCTTAAACTCACTGAAAACGAAAATAAATTAAGTGTGCCTCAAAGTTTCTTTGCTGAAGCGCAAAACCTGCTCGTAATAAAAAATCCAAAATTGGAATTTGATATTTTATTAGTAAAAAAAAAGGATAATACCTATAACGCTCTTTACATGCAATGCACGCATCATGCACAGCCCTTATCGGCTACAAAAAGTGGGCTATTTTGTTCTGCACACGGAAGCGCTTTTAACCTCAACGGAGATGTAACGGTGCAGCCGGCGATTAACCCACTTAAAAAATTTAAAACTGAATTAGAAAATAATAATATCATCATCTATTTAACCAACTAACAATTTAAAAAAATTATAATGAAAATTTTAAGCATAGCTTTTATTTGCTCTATTTCGATGGTTTTTACATCTTGTAAAAAACCGGCAAAAACCGATGAACCCGCACCCACTAAACCTGCTGATCAAAGTGCGGTGAGAAAAGAAATTTTAAATAGCGTAGCAGCAAATGTTATTTATGCAACTTATAGTGATATGGCCATTAAAGCCAACATACTTCAGGCAAGTTTGATAACTTTTCAATCGTCGGCAACTACGGCAAATCTAACCCTTGCGCAACAAGCGTGGAAAGATGTGCGTAGTGCCTGGGAACAAGGGGAGGGTTTTTTGTTTGGCCCGGTAAGTGTTGATAATATTGATCCCCGAATTGATACGTGGCCAATAGATTTTGCGCGTTTAGATTCTGTGCTTGCTAGCTCTGCTACTTTTAACGCATCATATATTAATGGGCTTGAAGAATCATTAAAAGGTTTTCATCCTATGGAATATTTTTTGTTCGGAAAACATGCAAATGTATCCCAATTCACTTCCAAAGAAAAAGACCTTTTGGTTGCCTTGGCGGAAGATGTGAAAACACTTTGTAACAGCGCAAAAACAGCTTGGGATCCTGCCTTGTCGGGAAATTACACGGCACAATTTGTAAATGCCGGAAACGGTGGAATTTATCAAACACAACGTTCTGCTTATGAAGAAGTGGTTGATGCTATGGCAGGAATTTGCGGCGAAGTTGCCGAAGGGAAAATTTCAGAACCATTTTTAGCGCAGGATGCTTCATTAGAAGAATCGCCATTTGCCAAAAATTCGATAATCGATTTTACAAACAATATTAAAAGTGTACAAAATATTTATTTAGGAAAATATGTGGCCGATGGAAAAGGTTTGGAAGACCTGATCAAACAAAACAACCTTTCGATGGACAGCGAGATCAAAATAAAAATTGCAAACGCACTTAACTCTTTAAATAATGTTACCATGCCTTTCGGCGATGCCATTACTCAACAACCCACACAGGTTCAAAATTGTATCACAGCGATAGGAGCTTTAAAAAATTATTTAGAAACTACGGTAAAACCATATGTTCAAACAATCACTAATCAATAAGTTTTGCAATGTTATCGTATAAACAAATAGTTCTATTATTGGCTTGTACATTTTCAGCATCATTTGTTGTGTTGCAATCCTGCAAAAAATCAAAGGCTGTAAAAGAGGAAGATCTTAACGAATGGTACAGTGGAGGCAAACAAACAACTTTTAGCAGCGGTTCATCGGCTTTTAGCCAAATGTTTAATGGCCTTCCGGAATCAAAACAAGCGTTGCATGAATTTGGCGACGTAGCGTTTGCTGCCACTTTTAACAGCGATAACACCCAACTAAATCATGGTTTGGGCCCAATTTTTAATAACCAGTCTTGTGCCTTTTGTCATGTAGCCGATGGGCGTGGAAAATCACCAAATGCAGGTGAGCCATTAACTTCACTTTTAATTAGAATAAGTTTGCCCGGACAAGGGAAAAATGGTGAACCGCTTGCAGTGCCTGGTTTTGGCGGACAACTGCAACAACGCGGTATTTTCGGTGTTTTAGCCGAGGCCGGAGTAAATGTTTCTTACTCCGAAAATATTTACAGTTTTTCCGACGGAGAAAGCTATGCATTAAGAAAACCGCTATACACGTTTATTAATACGTATATGCCAATGCCTGCCGGCGTCATGCTGTCGGCGCGTATGGCAACGCCCGTATTTGGATTAGGTTTACTTGAAGCAATTCCTGAAAACGACATTTTAGCAAAGGCCGATGAAAATGACTACGATGGCGATGGCGTGAGCGGAAAACCTAACTATGGTTTTGATGTTATTTCAAATACATTTAAGCTGGGCCGGTTTGGTTGGAAGGCTGCACAACCAAGTATCATACAACAATCCGCTGGCGCCTATGTTGAAGATATGGGCGTAACAAGTTTTATTTTCCCTAATGAAAGTGCCGCGTCGCAATTACAGTATGATAATAAAAACGATGACCATGAATTAGGTGATAGCACTTTATATGCTGTTGCCTATTATATTAAAACGCTGAGTGTGCCCGGCAGACGAAACGCCAATGACGCAACGGTAAAAAAAGGTAAAGAGTTATTTATAGCAACGGGCTGCGCCAAATGTCATACACCGAAACAACAAACATCGGTGGACATTGTGTTTCCCGAAGTGTCAAACCAAACTATTTTTCCGTACACTGATTTATTATTGCACGATATGGGTGATGACCTTGCGGATAATCGACCCGATTTTAAAGCAAGTGGCGCAGAATGGCGTACTTCGCCATTATGGGGCGTAGGGTTAACGACCATTGTTAACGGACATAATAATTTTTTACATGATGGTAGAGCGCGTAGTTTAACCGAAGCCATTATGTGGCACGGCGGCGAAGCCGAAAACATTAAAAAAAATTACGCGGCATTATCGAAAATAAACCGCGATGCTTTATTAAAATTTCTATCGTCGTTATAATAATAACCTTCGCGTGAGGCATTAAAAAAACCCTTCGTTTCGGAAGGGTTTTTTAATGGTATTAACTTATAATTAAGCGGTTTTTGTTTCTTTTGTTTTGGTTTGAAGTTTCTCGCGAATACGGGCTGCTTTACCTGTACGAGTACGGATATAATATAATTTAGCTCGTCGCACGATACCAACTTTATTTAATTCAACCTTATCAATAAAAGGAGAAGAAATAGGGAAAATACGCTCTACACCTATTCCGTTAGAAATTTTACGCACTGTGAAAGATGCTGTTGCAGGCTCGTTTTTGCGCTG
>JAYTBK010000294.1:0-3790 GCA_043737035.1 Bacteroidota bacterium
AAAGTTTGCGAGCGATAAATACGATTTTATCTCGCCAAAATATCAACGTATTTTAAATTATCATGGAGCGCATGATATTGGGCATGCTTTGCAGGATAAAAATATGACGGTTGGCTGCACATCGTTTGCAGTGTGGAACAATAAAAGTGCGGATGGAAAATTACTGATCGGCAGAAATTTTGATTTTTACAGCGGCGATGAGTTTGCGAAAAATAAAATAGTTCAGTTTACAAATCCAACAAAGGGCTATAAGTTTGCCACCGTTACTTGGGCGGGCTTTATTGGAGCATGTAGTGGCATGAATGAAAAGGGTTTAACTGTTACTATAAACGCTGCTAAAAGTGCAATACCAACCAGCGTTGCTACTCCAATCGCTTTGCTAGCGCGGGAAATATTACAATACGCATCAACTATAAATGAAGCAATTGCAATAGCTGAGAGTCGCAAGGTTTTTGTGTCGGAAAGTATTTTGATTGGAAGTTCATTGGACAACAAAGCCATAAGCATCGAAAAATCGCCGAATAAAATGGACGTTTACGAAGTTGAAAATAAAAGTGAATTAATTTGTCCAAACCATTATCAGGGCAAAGCTTACCAAACTGATGTGGTTAACCTTAATAACCAAATAGAAAGCTCTTCGTTGTATCGGCAAATACGACTAAGGCAGCTCCTAAACCATTTTGATACTTTAAATTATTTAAATGCCGCGGGAATTTTAAGAAATAAAAAAGGTTTAAATGATAAAGACATTGGCCTAGGTAACGAAAAAGGATTGAATCAATTAATTGCCCATCATGCGGTTATATTTAAACCAAGCGAAAAGCTTATGTGGGTTAGTGCAAACCCTTTTCAATGCGGCGAATTTATATGCTATAATTTAGACAGTGTTTTTGCGAATGCTAAAAGTTTAACCGATGGTAAATGGGTTAGCATTGCTAAATTGACAATACCGGCGGATCCATTTTTAAAAACAGGCGGTTACCAAAACTTTTTAAAGTTTAAACAATTTAAAAATTACATTCTATTTTTAACAGCGCACCCAACTACCAAATCACTTTCGCATACGCTTGAAACCGCATTTATCCGCTTTAATCCGCAGAGCTTTTACACATACCAGTTGCTAGGAAATTATCATTTATCCCGAAAAAATGAGTTTGAGGCCGGCAAAAATTATCAACTGGCGCTAACCAAAGAAATAGCTACGTTAAAGGAAGAAAAAGAAATTAGGAAAAAACTGGCGATCTGTGAAAAATAATTTTCATTGACCTGTTATTTTAATTCCAACTACCAATACATCATCCGTTTGATCGTTATCTTGTTTCCAATTGTTAAATGAATAATCTAAAAAAGCATCTTGCTCATCCATGCTCATATCGTAAACAGTAGTTAGCAACTCTTTAAATTTAAATTTATTTAGTTTTTTATCGCGGTCACCGCCAAATTGATCAATAAAGCCATCGGTATATAAATACACGCAATCGTCAACTTGCAATTGAAAACAGTTCTCCTCAAAAACTTTTTCGATGCCCGAATAAAAACCTATTGGATAACGGCTTCCCTTCAATTCAATAATCTGCCCGCCTCTTGATATAATTACCGACCTAAACGCTCCCGCGAAGATCATTTCATGGGTGTTTTTATCAATACGTATTAAAGCCACATCCATGCCATCGCTAAAAGCCGCATCGGATTGTGTATTTATCGCTTTCTCAAGTTCTGCATCGAGTTGTTTTAAAATTAAACCGGGTTCAATCGTTTTTTTATTTGTAAACACTTCTTTAAAAATCGAGCTTGCAACCATACTCATCATTGCTCCTGGAACGCCGTGGCCGGTACAATCAACCACAGCAATATATTTAAACTGTGTGTCCTCATAAAACCAATAGTAGTCGCCGCTAACAATATCCT
This sequence comes from Bacteroidota bacterium, assembly GCA_043737035.1. Lineage (GTDB taxonomy): Bacteria > Bacteroidota > Bacteroidia > B-17B0 > Aurantibacillaceae > UBA4416. The sequence continues at coordinate 1,909 of JAYTBK010000294.1, forward strand.
TAGGTTTATAAATCAAAAAAGATTCTTTAAAAAAGCCGGCTAATTGTTCTTCTGTTTGTAAAATTGATTTCTGAATGCGTTGCGCATAATAAATGCTATCGGTTATATCTTTATTTTTTTCGAGGAGTAACCGATTACTCTCAAGTATTTTTTTTTCACTTATTTTTTTTTCAGTTATATCATAACCAACGCCAATGAGTTGGCCATCATTTAAATACGATACGTTCCAATTAACCCATTTTTTCCCTCCAGCGGCAGTTTTTAATTCGTGTTCAAAAGTTTGCGTAGTGCTTTGGTTATTTTTAAACGATTGCAAAATTTTGTGTTTGATTAATTCACCTTGCGGTTTAGAGAATCGTGTCATTTCCCACCAGTTGTTTCCGATAAGATCATGAGAATTGTAACCTAAAAGTTGCTGAGCTGGCTTGCTTACATAATCGATGCTTCCATCGTTGTTAAGTACTACAACCAGAGTGTTTAGTTTATCGAGGATTTGATCCTGAATGTCAATTGCGAACATGTGAAGAATTTAAAAATGAAAATTGTGAGAATTTATAATTAGCGAGCCATGCAGCGATGCCACATTGGTTTATGCCAACACATATCAATCATTTTAATACACACAGGAGTGTTTTTCACGGCGCAAATATAACACATATTTTATACTAACAATAAAAAATAAATTTAGTGAAGCTTCGTGCTTATTAAACTAATAAATTCCTGACGGGTTGTATCTTTTAAAAATGCTCCTGTAAAGGCAGAAGTTGTTGTTACGCTATTCTGTTTTTGTACGCCGCGCATTTGCATGCAAAGGTGCGTGCATTCCATTACAACTGCTACACCTAAGGGGTTTAATGTTGTTTGTATACAATCTCTTATTTCATTTGTTAATCTTTCCTGTACTTGTAAGCGTCGTGCAAAAGCATCAACCACACGCGGCAGTTTACTCAGACCCACAATGTGTCCGTTAGGAATATAAGCGATGTGTGCTTTACCAAAAAAAGGGAGTAAATGATGTTCACATAAACTGTAAACTTCAATATCTTTTACAATTACCATTTGGCTATAATCTTCTTTAAACATTGCCGAGCGTAAAATTTCGGAAGCGTTAAGTTCGTAACCTTGGGTTAAAAATTGCATAGCTTTCGCTGCTCTCACGGGAGTTTTAATCAAACCTTCCCGTTGTGAGTTTTCCCCAACATCACTTAAAATGTTTTTATACATATGCGAAATAGATTCTACTAACTTGTCGTTGTACTGATCTATTTTTTTATATCCGGTAAGTTCGTGTTCAAATTCTTCGTTAAGCATATATAGAGTTTTTAATACAACAGTTGTGCTCGTTTATTGTTTATTCCCCAAAATATTCCACGTAGTTACTCTCAGTTTCATATAATTTCACGCAATGTAAAATGGCCCCCATTTGTTTTATTTTGTCAAATAATATATTCCAAATAAAAAGCGTTACGTTTTCTGTCGATGGCATTGCCGGCATTCCCGTTACGTCAAGGTTTAAATTTTTGTGATCCAGCAAATCCGTTACGTCGGCTCGTATTAAAGTGCTTAATGATTTTAAATTTATTACAAAACCGGTGTCGGGATTTATTTTGCCTTTTACGGTAACAAATAAATCATAATTATGTCCGTGCCAGTTTTTGTTGGCACACTTACCAAATACTGTTTCGTTTTGCTGTTCGTTCCAGGCTGCGTTAAATAATTTGTGTGCGGCGTTAAAATGTTCTTTGCGGGTAATGTAAATCATAGTAAATTTAAAAAAACGAATTACAAATATAATGAACATTCTTATTGTGTGTGCAACCCCTTTTGAATTACAACCTTTGTTGGATTTTGTTGGAATTGAAAATCCTTTGGTTGGTGTGAA
>JAYTBK010000295.1:0-3773 GCA_043737035.1 Bacteroidota bacterium
TGCCATCTGTTTTAGCGATGATTAATGCGGGTTGCGGCGCCGCGTTACCAGTATATGAATATCCCAAAAAATTTAAGGACATAGAATTTGTCAGGGCGCTAAACAAACCTGTACCGGAGATTAAATTTTTATTAAAATTATATCCATAACGGTCCGTGTTAAAGTTATAATAAGGATCGGGACCTGCAGGATACATAGTTTGAGTAGTAAATACGCCTGTAAAGGGGTCGATATAACCTGTTACAACAGGCGCGGGCGACGAACCGAATTCGAGGAAACCAAACGCGTTTTGAATTCTAAAAATTTGGGCGGGAGTAAACGCAGCCGTTTGAGAATTTGTAGTGCCTGTAAACACAACGCATAAACTAAAAGTTAGTAAAAATAGAAAATAAAAAGAATGCTTTTTTTGTTTTTATTTGCAGCTTGTGAATAGTATCTTATGGTCATAAATCTTGTTTTTACTCACCAATTTAAGCAATTAATAAATATTACACGGATTTCTTCCTAATCATTTTTAATAACACACTCATTTCAAATGCGCTGAACACTGCGTATTGCAACATAAAGTGACAAGCAAAAGCCAGTGCACCTTCGCTATTAATATGCGAGTAAATTAAAATTAAAACAAGACAAACCAATAAACGTGCAATGCTTAATGCAAGCGTTTTAAACACAAATTCTTTGGATTGTGAATTGCCTTTTGTTAAAAAAATATGGAACGCCCATATAGTTAAAGCAAAAAAAAGTGTGGGTATCCAAAAATGTGGCGTGTTTAAATAACGGCTTTCAATTTTACTTAAACAAAAAGAAATAACTAAACAACAACAGCAAACGAGTACAAATTGCCACAGGTATTTTTTGTTATCCATTATTGTTTTTAGGTTTTATAAAATCTTTCAGCACAAGGTATAATGCAATTGCAATGGATACCAGACTTAAAACAATTGTAAATACCGGCGTTTTATTTTGGTAGTGTTCATCAAGTTTAAAACCTCCGTAACAGCCACCGCCAATAATAACAGCCATTTGAAACCCCAGACTACTGTATTTTGCAAATGGATTAGGCGGTTTTTGCGGTGTCTTGTCGCGATTGGGTTCCATTAGAAATATTTTTAACTACCGCTCCCATGTTGCAGGTACCTGTAAATGTAGCATTGGGTTCTACCGAAATTTTTCCGGTTATGATATCTCCAAGTAATTTTGATGTTGCTTTTAGGGCCAATAATTCCGCCACGTTAACGGTGCCGTGTATTTCTCCTGATACATCGGCATTCTGGCAATTTACGTTGCCCTCTAATACGCCTGAGGTGCCGATTACAAGTTTACCGCTAATGGTGATATTACCTACAAGCCGGCCGTCTATTCTTACATCGCCGTTGGATGTGATATCGCCGGTAATTGTAGTTCCGTTACCGATAAGGTTAATGGATGCGCTGTCGGTTTGCGAAGATTTGTTTACCTTTTGAAACATAATTTATTTTTTAAGATTGACGAATTTAAGAAAATAATTTGTTAATGCATGTAGAGTGATTTGATTAGTTCTCGAGACGCTCTGCGAAAAACAGAACACTCGACCTGACACGGAACAATCTAATACCGTTACTTCGAGTGATTTTTGCCTGCTTTTTGCAAAAATTGTATCGAGAAGTCGGCTATAAAAAGTTCTCGATACAAAAAATAAAAGGGGGCGCATTTTTTACTCGAACTGACAAACACAATCTTTGCAAAAGTAAAACACAAAACCTATTTCCGGTAATGGTCTTCGTAGAAAGGCTTATAGTAATTCAACGTGTTCTTTTTGTAAAGTCGCGGTAAATTAGCTTCCGAAACGGCAACCATCGTAAACAATTCGGGTTTTACTTTGCCTGAAAAAACAGTTTTATCTTTTAAGAGGTTATCAATATATTTTATGGCCGCCTGGGCATCATCAAATAATTTAATATTAACAATTTGTTCGGTAGTTCCAAACAAACTACTAGTAACGGTAAGATTACTAATGCCGTAAAAATTCGTATTAAAATCAGCGAGCGACGCTTTAAACGCGTTTGCCATTTCGGCATCGTCGGGCATAACGGCTACTACAAAATGTTTGGCTTTTAAATCCAAAGTTAAAGAATCATTCATATTTGGCATTAGTGGCCCGGTTGCTTCACTGGGGTGTTTTAAATCATAAATTACTTCAATTAAATTTTGTGCTTGTACCGTTACCGGATCTTTTGGATACAATGCCTGAACCATTCTTAAGGCCATCTCCAATGAATCCATTCCTTTGGCTTTGCCTATACACATGGCTTTAATAAAAGCGAACCGTCCCGAAAAATCATTTTTTCCGAATTTCGTTTCCGATTCCTTACTCATGTTATAAGCTTCGCTAAATTTTCCTTCCGTGTAATTGGTATAGGTGGATGTGTAGAATAATTCAACCTCGCCTTTTTGTGTTTTTTTCTCAGCTTCGTAATTCGGATTTTTTATAAGCTGCGCGTATTCACTATTCGGAAATTCAGTAAGCAATTTATTTTTATAGTTATCAGCTTGCGCGGTGTTTTTAACCGATTGAAATATTTTATACAACTGATAATACGTTGATGGCCGAAACTTGTGCGTAGGATAGCGCTTGTTTACATCTTCAAACGCGGCTATTGCTTTTTTATTGTTTTTAAGATCGTCTTTATATGTACTTCCCAGATTATAGTATGCATCAATTATTTTGTTATTCGATAACGTTAAAAGACTGTCGGTTAATGGAACATCTTTTAAATAATATTCTACGTTTTTTTTGTTTTGCGCTTTTAAACTATTCTTTATTGCAATACTATCTTTTCCTTTTAACAGAGAATCGCTTGTGGTCAGCACATCGGGGTTATCAAAGGAAATTGCTTTTTGGCTACGGCGCCAGTTATCCTCAAGTTTACGATTGCCCCATTTTTTTATAAAATCATTTACACCAAATGCTACAAGGTTACTGTTATAAAAATACCAATCGCCTTTTTTTGTTGCACTTAAATCAGTTATTCCGGTTCCGGTATTATCACCTTTAATCCCGGCTGTAGCGTTTTGAGCCATTTGTAATTCCAATTCTTCTTTTTTTCGTTCCTCATCTTCTTCTATTTTTTTTATCATTTTTATAATAAAACGTTCTCTTTCTTTTTCATTCATTTTTGCAATACGTTGTAAACTGTCTTCGCGGTGAATATCGTTTATATACCCAACTAACGTTTCGAGGGTTTGCTTGCGGTTATTTATAATCTCATAATCTTTATAATCTTTAGGTAACGAAATCATTGTACTATCATAATAAGCGCCGGAAGCTACATAATTGGTTTGCTCAAAATTTATTTCTCCAAGTTTTAAATATGATAATGCTTTTTGTTTTGGGTTTTGCGTGCTTTTAGCAACAGAAAGTTTATAGTAATTAAGAGCAATCGCCTCCGACTTTTCCCTTTCCGAAATTTCGCCCAGCGTGTAATAAATAATATCAAGATACTCGCTGTTTTTTTCGTCGCGGGTCATTTTTAAAAGATCGCGTTTTAGTTTTGCAGTGTTTCCGTATTTTAAATCCACAAGCCTAGCCTCTTTCATTTTTGCATGAAATACCAAATCGTAATCCGGTTTAGCTGTTATTGTTTTATGATAATATTCGCGGGCCTTTTTATTTTCATTTTTCTCTTCGTATAGCTGGCCCAGTATAAACGCGTAGCGAGCTCTTGTTTTGCGCGATGGCCGGGCTTTAATGGCTGCAAGCAAGGCTTTTTCGGCTTCTTTAAACATACCGC
>JAYTBK010000296.1:0-3770 GCA_043737035.1 Bacteroidota bacterium
AAAAAGCAAAATTTCATTAAGGATTATTTTTATCCGACGTGGTTTTTTCGATCTCTTTTTTCACCTCTTGTATATGTTCCTGTATGGTTTGGCTTATTCCCCCGGTGCTTTGCTGTATGTCTTTTTGTAAACCACTGGTTGCATCTTTAAACTCACGCAATCCTTTGCCCAAAGCTTTTGCTAAATTGGGTACGCCCTTTCCGCCAAATAACAACAGTATTACAAGTACGATCATTACAACTTCGCCGCCACCCAAATTCAAAAATAAAACGAACAGAGAATTCATCTTCCAAAACTACTACTTTTGCAATTGCCAACCTCATTTATTCAGTAAAATTTGTTAACTCTTTACGAGGTTTTCAATCGTTACTTTTTTATCTTTAACACTTTTATAACATCAATTTTTACATTTGTTACATGTATATATTAAAGTTTGGAGGCACCAGTGTAGGAAGCGCTGAACGAATCAAATCGCTTGCGTTACTTATCCCCACAAGTGGTAAAAAAATTGTTGTTCTGTCTGCTATGAGCGGTACAACAAACGCGCTCGTTGAAATAAATAATTTACTGTATCAAAAAAATAACGATGACGCCGCTGAATTAATTAATTCTTTGGAGAAAAATTATTTAGCCGTCGTTGATCAACTCTATCAAACACCCGAATTTAAAACCAAGGGCAACGATTTAATTAAAAATCATTTTTCGTATTTAAACTCTTTTACTTTGGATATGTTTACCGCTAACGAAGAAAAAGCAGTGTTGGCACAAGGTGAATTATTAAGTACGGCTATATTTTATTTTTATCTGCAAGAAATAAATATTGATTGCATTTTATTGCCTGCACTCAATTTTATGAGAATTGATGAGAACGACGAACCCAACTTACCTTACATTGAAAAACATTTAGCGGCTGAGTTAAACATAAATCCTTTATCAAATTTATTCATAACACAAGGCTACATTTGCCGTAATGCTTTTGGTGAGATTGATAATTTAAAACGTGGCGGAAGCGATTACTCCGCGTCAATAATTGGGGCAGCTGTTAATGCAACCGAAGTTCAAATTTGGACCGATATTGACGGAATGCATAACAACGATCCGCGGATTGTTCCAAAAACACATGCTATACATGCATTGAGTTTTGATGAAGCAGCAGAGCTTGCCTATTTCGGTGCCAAAATATTACATCCAACCTGTATTTTACCTGCGCAGAAAAAAAATATTCCCGTGTTATTGAAAAATACGATGCAACCGGAAGCAGAAGGCACGCGCATTTCGAATGTTAGTAGGGATGAAGGCATTAAGGCAGTAGCTGCTAAAGATAAAATTTGTGTTATTAACATTAAAAGCGATCGAATGCTTTTAGCACACGGGTTTTTGCGCGCTGTTTTTGAAATTTTTGAACGGTATAAAACATCCATTGATATGATTACAACGTCAGAAATTGCGGTGTCGTTAACCATTGATAATTTATTGAACCTTACGCAAATTACAAAAGAGCTGGAAGCTTTCGCGCACGTTGATATTGAACTTGATCAAACCATTATTTGCATCGTCGGGCACATCGCTAAAGATAAAGCCGGCTACGCATATAAAGTTTTAGCGGCGTTTAAGGAAATACCTGTACGCATGATTTCGTATGGTGGAAGCGCAAATAATATTAGTGTTCTTGTTGACTCAAATCATAAAGAAAACGCGCTAATGGCATTGAATAAAAGTTTGTTTGGCTATGAGAGTTAGTAGATAGTGGTTAGTGGTTAGTGGTTAGTGGTTAGTGGTTAGTGGTTAGTGGTTAGTGGTTAAAATTGAGATAATGTTTACACAAAAAGTTATAACGCAATTAAAACAGCTTAAAACGCCGTACTATTTTTACGATCTTGATTTATTACAACAAACGTTAAACACTGTTAGTACTGAAAGTAAAAAATACAACTATCATGTGCACTATGCTTTTAAAGCAAACACAAACCTTAAAATTATCCAAACTGTTTTAAAAGCTGGCTTAGGTGCCGATTGTGTGAGTGGTAATGAAGTAAAATGTGCCATCGAAAATAACTTTACACCGGCTTCGATCGTTTTTGCAGGCGTTGGTAAAAACGATGATGAAATAAATTACGCGCTTGATCAAAATATTTTTTGTTTTAATTGCGAAAGTATTCATGAATTGATTGTACTAAACGAACTGGCCGCTACAAAAAACAAACTCGCTTCAATAGCTTTACGCATAAACCCAAATGTTGATGCACACACACACAAATACATAACAACAGGACTCGAAGAAAATAAATTTGGGATTAATCCTTACGAATTTGAGACAGTAATTGAGACAGTAAAAAAATTATCGAATATAAAATTAATCGGTTTACATTTTCATATTGGCTCACAAATTACAGAGCTTAACCCATTTAAACAATTGTGCTCAAAAGTAAACCAGATAAATACATATTTTTTTAATAAAGGATTTGATCTTCCAATAATTAATGTAGGCGGCGGTATTGGCATTAATTACAATGCGCCGGATAGCGAAGCAATAATTGATTTTGCCGCTTATTTTAAAGTGTATAGCGATTTTTTAATATTGCGTAAAGGGCAGCAATTACATTTTGAATTGGGCCGCGCTATTGTTGCTCAATGTGGTTCGCTTATTAGTAAAGTACTGTATATTAAAAATGGTATAAACACAAATTTTGCCATACTCGATGCCGGTATGACGGAGCTTATACGCCCGGCGCTTTATCAGGCATACCACCAAATAGAAAATTTAACTTCTGTTGGAACTGTTACAACCAAATATGATGTGGTGGGGCCGATTTGTGAAAGCAGCGATTGTTTTGGCAAAGCGGTTGAATTGCCGTTAACACACCGAGGCGATTTAATTGCCATACGCAGTGCGGGTGCTTACGGAGAAGTAATGGCGAGTCGCTACAATTTGCGGGATGAAGTAAGAAGTTATTTCAAAGAATAATTCTCACTTTTTTGGCGCGCTTCTTCAAAAGACAGGCAGAAAAAGGGCTGTCACGGCAATCTTTTGTTCGTGCCTCACAAAAGGATTTCTGTTTCATCCTTCCCGCACACGCAACAATCATTATATTTTTTGAGACATTGCACCCACGTGAAGGATAGAACGAAATCCCTCAATTTTTTACGCGTGCGAGGTACGAGATAGCGCGAAAATAAAAGCTTGAAGTGATAGCCTGACGGCGCCCGCGGCCTGACGCCGGAACGCCCAAACTATTATTAGAAATTAAGTTTTTTGCTTTTTCTTTTTTGCTGCAGGAAACAAAATATTGTTTAAAATTAAACGGTATCCCGGCGAATTTGGATGCAAACTTAAATCGGTTGGCGGATCTTCCACTTTATGCTGATAATCTTCCGGATCGTGCCCACCGTAGAATGTCCATGTACCTTTACCATGGTCGCCATGTATGTAACGTGCTTCATTTAACGCTTTTGATTCGCCTAAAATTAAAATATTTTTTTTAATGTATGTTTTTGTAAAAGCGGTTGTTTGTCCGTAAAAACCTTTGATGGTTTGAGTATGATTTTGGCATAACATGGTTGGAACGGGATCCCACTTTGCAGAAAAATCGAACAAGGTAAACACATCATTTTTTTCGGTAACGCCAAACATTGCACGCGGCGTGGTGGCATCAATCGTTGAAAATTCGTACTCGTAAGGATTTGTACTAAGTTGATATTTTTCAAAAGCGTAACCTTTTGTGTAATCAATTTTTCGGTTCATGGCTGCATCCGCGGGATCGTGATCGAAC
>JAYTBK010000297.1:0-3759 GCA_043737035.1 Bacteroidota bacterium
GCAAACTCTTATTTAACAAAGTAATTGATGTTGCAAAGAACACTGATGTACGCCGCATGGAATGGCAAGTGCTGGACTGGAATAAACCGGCAATTGACTTTTATAAAAAATACAACAGTTTTTTGGATGGCGAATGGATCAACTGTAAATTAACAGCGGATCAGTTAAAATTAATTTAGATTGCTGTTGTTTAGCAAGTATATTTTTTAATCACTTTTAAAAAAATTAACCTCATTAAGTACATTGATTTTATTTTGGAGCTACTTCCCGCCTTACGCTAAATCTTTTTGGCAATAGGCCGCCAAAAAGGATACCGCTACAGTCGGGGCAAGAATGGGAAGCAATGAATTCACATTCCTTTAATGCAATCTACAAAATACTTCACTTTATTTTTATCAATGTCGGGATATAAACCATGACCAAGGTTTGCGATGTAACGTTGTTTGCCAAAAGCGTTAACCATTTTTTGCGCAGTGGCTTCAATACTTTTTTCATTGCCATAAAGCATACATGGATCGGCATTTCCTTGTAATGTTTTATTGTTACCAATAATGTTTCTCGCTTCCACCGGGTTTATTGTCCAATCGAGGCCAATAGTATTACAGTTTAGCTTTGCCATATCGGCTAATGCATAATGCGCATCTTTGGCAAAAACAGTTATCGGCACAATCGGTGAAAGCGCATCACATATTTGCGAAATATATTTTAATGAAAATTCTTTGTATTGATCAGGTCCCAAAACTCCCGCCCAACTATCAAACAGCTGTATAACATCGGCACCTGCGGCTACCTGTGCCTTTAAATAATTTATTGTACTTAACGTAATTTTTTGTAGTAACTGATGTGCCAATTCAGGTTCCTGATACAAAAACTTTTTTGCCTTACTAAACGTTTTGCTTCCGCTTCCTTCAACCATATACGCCATCAACGTCCACGGAGCGCCACCAAATCCTATTAATGGCACGCGGTTGTTCAGTTCTTTTTTGGCGAGCTTAATAGCCTGCATCACATAATCCAAATCATCGGCCTGTGCAATATGCAATTGATCAATATCGTTTTGTGACTGAATTGTTTTTTCAAAATTAGGGCCTTTCGCTTCAATCATTTGATAAGGCAAACCCATCGCTTCGGGTATTACCAAAATATCCGAAAAAATAATCGCGGCATCAACACCGAGAATATCTACGGGTTGAATAGTAACTTCGCACGCGAGTTCAGGGTTTTTTACAAACTCAATAAAATTTTTGGCCTTGCTTCGTGTCGCCCTATATTCGGGCAAAATACGGCCTGCTTGCCGCATTAACCAAACCGGTATACGCTCAACAAATTCGCCTTTTGCAGCCCTTAAAATTAAATCGTTCGTGTACATCTTAGTTTAAAATTTCATTTAAATTATTTTTTATTTTATTGCAAATTTCGGTGAGAGGAAGGTCGTTTTCATCAACCCCAAACGGATCTTCAATTTCCTCGGCAATAAGCTCAATACTTGCAAACACATACAACACAATCATTGTAATTGGAACGGTTGTATATTTAAATTCACTTCCAAAAAATAATGGCAGACTAATAATATACAGGAAAATCATTTTCTTTAAAAAAATACTGTAGGAGTAAGGTATTGGCGTATTTTTTATTCGCTCACATGCACCGCAGTTATCTGTGAACGAACTTAACTCATCATTTAAAATATAGAGTTGCTCATTGCTGAGTTGCTTATTTTGATGAAGGAAATTAATTTTCGCATAAAGGGCTTTAGCAACGATGTTGGGCTTGTGCTCTGCTTTTACAAAATCCGATAGGCCAAGCAAGGAGGTGCTTTCAAATACAATATTAGAAGGCGTATCGCGCAAATGATTTTTGGTAGCAAATAAATAATTAATTATGCAATTTTTTAGCTCAGTTCTATCTTTTTTATCTATAATTAAAACAGATAACTTTAGCGCGAGGTTTCTTGAATTGTTGACAAAACTGCCCCATAATTTTCGTCCTTCCCACCATCTGTCATATGCCGTATTAGTTCTAAATACCAATAAAAGAGACAATACAAACCCTAGTATAGCGTGCATTACGGTTGGGTTTTTGGTCTCAATATTTAAAAAATGAACTTCGAGGGCAACAACAACTGCCGCGTAAACTCCCACGCTTATAATTACAGGAAGTAGAATACGAAAGGTATCGCTTTTATGAAATTTAATAATTAAACTAAACCATTCCTTAGGATTATAAGTTACCATGCAGCGGCAAAGTTAACACGTTTGCGTAAATATGAACACTATAAAGTTTGAATTGGAAATTTTTTATGGAATTTGTTACACCATGTCCAGAATTAGAAAAAATCTTTTACAATCTCAGATATTTTTTGAAGTTGATGGGTTGAATTTCACCATCGGTGAGTTAAAGTTGCGTTTAACATTTATATAGATTATTTTGGTGAAAATAATAACCTCTTTAAATTAAACATCACTATAATATCAATTTTATAACCATGAAATATTTTATTTTTTATTTATTATTTTTTTGTTCGATTGGCTCAATTGTAGCTCAGCAGCACTATTGTTCCGATTTTAAATCAAAACGTGGGGTTGCAAGTAGTAAAAATCAAACTTCGAATTTTCGGGTAACTGCAGGTTACACTCCCCCCGAAAACAAGTACGATCTTAAGTTTTACCATCTTAATTTAAATGTAGAACGCAATACGCGTTATATAAGTGGTAATGTTTTGAGTAAAGCAAAGGTAGTTGCTTCTAGTCTTGATACGTTTGCGTTTGTTCTTCATACGAACCATTCGGTTGATTCAGTTTATGTAAACGGTGCGAAACGGAATTATGTGCGGCGTGATAGTCTTGTTTGTGCAACAGCAGGTGTGCCAATTCCACAAAACACAATTTTTACAGCTATTGTTTATTACAAAGGAACCAGCCCAACGGGTGGCGGCGCGGCAATTGGCGATGGTTATAGTACTGGCACATCAGGCGCATGGGGCAATCAGGTTTCATGGAGTTTAAGTGAGAGTATGTGTGCTTACCAATGGTTACTTGTAAACAGGATTTAACGGATAAAATTGATTCGTCGTGGGTTTTTGCAACCACTGATTCTGCTAACATGGTTGGTTCAAACGGATTATTAAAAAATGTGGTTACAATAGGTTTAAAAAAACGTTACGAGTGGAAGTCAAAATATCCGATTGATTATTATTTGATCTCTGTGGCAACCGCTAAATACAGGGCTTATAACTTTTATGCCAAGCCTCAATATCTGGCACCTGATTCTATTTTAATTCAAAATTTTATCTATGATAATGCCATTTATAATTCTGGATGGAATAACCAGAAAACGGCCCTCAATAAAATAAGGCAAACTATAGAAATGGAAAGTATGCTTTACGGAATGTATCCGTTTAAAAAAGAAAAATACGGGCATTGCATGGCTCCCTTCAGCGGTGGTATGGAACACCAAACTATGACAAGCCTCGGCTATTTTGATTTTGAATTGGATGCTCACGAACTGGGACATCAGTGGTGGGGAGATAATGTTACTTGTAAAGCATGGAAAGATATTTTTATTAATGAAGGCTGGGCCAGTTATACAGAATATCTGTGCGATCAATACCTCAGCTCTATTTCCGGCAACAGCGCTGCCAATAAAATGAACAGCGTGCATAACAATGTGATGTCGCAACCGGGTGGAAGTTCGTTTTTTAGCAATGCCGATACGATGGATGCGAATATTATATTTGATTCGCGTTTAACTTACGATAAG
>JAYTBK010000298.1:0-3757 GCA_043737035.1 Bacteroidota bacterium
TGAAAAAGGCAAAGAGGTAAATGATGTCGAAATTTCAGCTAATGATAGCATATATATATTTATTCAGGTTAATGTAAACCCCACAAATTTTAATTCGCCACTCATTATCAGAGATAACATCATTTTTGATTTAAACAGTAACCAGCAATTCCTTCCATTGGAGGCTTGGGGACAAGATGCTTATTACCACATGCCCGATAAAGCCATCCAATACAAAAATGGTTTTTTGCCCTATTCAACTGTTTCGGCAGCCACAAATACAACAGTTACTTGGATAAATGATAAACCACATGTTGTGTATGGTTGGCTGGTAGTAGATTCTACACAAAAATTAATTATAAACCAGGGAGTAAAAGTTTATTTTCATAAAAACGCCGGGTTGTGGGTATATCGTTTTGGTTGCCTGCAGGTAAATGGTGTGTTAGGTAACGAAGTGATATTTCAGGGCGACAGGCGAGAGGCCGATTACACTGATGAACCAGGCCAATGGGACAGGATTTGGATAAACGAAGGCAGCAATAAAAACTATATTAATTATGCCATTGTAAAAAATAATTATATTGGCATACAAGCCGAAGCATTACTCAGCATACAACAACCCATGCGCCTAAAAATTACCAATACCATTGTAAAAAACTGTTCAAAGTGGGGATTATATACTGTGGCCTATAATGTTTTTACTGCAAACAGCGTTTTTTGTAATTGTAAAGAATACTGTGCAGCACTTACACTAGGTGGGAATTACACTTTTTTGCATACCACCTTTGCAAATTACTTTGATAAAACAGGAGGTCGCGGTGACCAACCTTGCCTGCATATTGATAACTACGCCGGCGAAACAGTATTTGATTTGGATAGCGCCTATTTCGCAAATTCAATAGTTGATGGAAGTAAGGCTAACGAAGTGGAGTTTTCATTCAAACCGGGAGGAAACCTTAATTACAAATTTACAAACTGCTTGCTTAAAACACCCGCCTCTACAGGGACAATGTTTGTAAATACTATTTTTAATCAGGCAGCAGATTTTAAAAGCGTATCCAATTATGATTTTAGTTTAAATTCTGCATCGAAAGCGCGCGGCATTGGAAGCTCTAACGTTGTAAACGGCAATAACACATTTGTAGGAACCGATATTAGGGGATCAGCAAGAACCACAACCATCGATGCGGGAGCGTATCAGTTTCAGTAAGAATTTTAGTGATAAAGCGAACTTGCATCGTTGCATTATTTTTGTAAATTTGTTAGATAAAATTTATAATTCACATTTTATTTAACCATACATGAAAAATTTAATCGCCTTTTTATTGCTTGCCAGCCCGGTTTTTATTAATGCACAAGAACCTGTTAAGGAAAATAAAAGTAATGTTAAGCCGGCCCCGTCTAACGAAAAGTCTATTTCCGAAAAAGGAGTTTCTTCAACTAAAGGTAGAGGAGTAGTTTTAAAAAAAGCGCAACCAACGAGTACCGTTAATCCATCGGCTGTAGAAACTAACGAAGTTGCACCGGTGCAGGAAACAAAACCAAAAACGGAGACTAAAAACCCTTAAAAATTATTGGTTGGATATTAATCCTGATTCTGAGTAAAATCCTGCGAGCGTTTTATTTTGCGCTCTTTAATGTTAAACAATTCAACCATTATTGCGAAAGCTAAAGCCAAGTAAGCATAATTTTTGTTTATCTCAAAATGTTGTGCCTCGGGTAATGTGGTGTTGTAACAATCTACAATTGCTTCTGCAACTAAAATTGCCCCAATTATAAGTAGAAATACCAGTGCAATGGTTTTTATGCCGGGATTTTTATTAATAAAATCCGATACTTTTCCCGAAAACACAATCATCAATAACATGGCAATTACAACGGCCAATATCATTACTAAAATAATGCCGGATAAACCAACAGCGGCTAAAATACTATCGAACGAAAAAACAAAATCGATGATGATGATTTGAAGTATAATGGCTTGGAATGTCGTTTTTTTGTTATTATTCGTTCCAATCTCATCTTCATCATTGTACATTTTATCTTTTATTTCCTGCCAGGTTTTTATCAATAGAAAAATTCCGCCACTCATTAAAATAAGTGCTTTGCCGGATACGCCGTAAGGTCCTAAAAAAAAGAACGGATGTTTTAAGCCTGCTATCCAACCAATACAAAATAATAAAATAGTACGTACCACAAGTGCAAGCAGAAGGCCGATGGTGCGTGCTTTTTTTTGCTGCATGCGCGGAAGTTTATTTACTGCAAGCGAAATAAAAATAATATTATCAATTCCTAAAACAATTTCTAATATAGTAAGTGTTAATAACGAAATTAAACCATTTACGGATAATAAATTAGAAATATCTTCAGTCCAACTGTGCATAATACCTTTAAATATTTGCAAATATAACGCTTTTTAAATCGAGGTTGTACTTTTTTTTGCGTTGATAATCAGTAACATACAAAAATATAAGTATTTTGCATTACATAGTACTAAAAATATATTGTATCTTTGCTAAGCCTAATAATAAAGATTGCATATTACTAAATTTTAAAGGCGTAAAATAATGATAAACTCAGAAAACACAAAAGCCCAAATGCGGAAAGGAGTATTAGAACTTTGCATTCTCTCAATACTATCGCAAGGTGAAGCTTATCCGACGGAAATAATCGAAAAATTAAAAGAAACAAAACTGGTAGTGGTTGAAGGCACACTTTATCCTTTGTTAACGCGTCTCAAAAACACCGGTTTACTAAATTACCGCTGGGAAGAAAGCAATGCCGGACCGCCACGTAAATATTACGGTCTTACAGAAACGGGGAACATCTTTTTAAAAGAACTTCATCTTTCGTGGTTCGAATTGGTAGATGCTGTGAACAAAACCATCAACGCAAAATGAACATCTTAAAATAAATTGTAAACCAAAGTAACAGCTTTTTTTAAATTAAAATATTATGACAAAAACAGTAACCATAAACATTAGCGGCATTATTTTTAATATTAATGAAGACGCTTATAGTGTATTAAATAATTATATTTTTTCGATACAAACGTGTTTTAAAAACACCGATGGCGGAAGTGAAATTTTAAGTGATATAGAAAGTCGCATTGCCGAAATGTTGCAGGGCAAAACAAGCGCCGTTAAACAAGCGGTAACTTTACAGGATGTTGAGTTTGTAATGGAGAATATGGGTAAACCGGAAGATTTTGCCGAGGAACATGCATCACAAAACGAAATACCAGATTCTGAAATTCACACGGCAAATGCTTCAAAAAAACGATTGCACCGCGACGGCGAACAGCGTGTAATTGGTGGCGTGTGCAGCGGAGTAGGGCATTATTTCAATATTGATGCGGTCTGGTTGCGCATACCTTTACTGTTACTTTTCTTTTTTGCTGGTACCGGCCTTTTACTTTATTTTATTTTGTGGATAGCCATACCTGAAGCTAAAACCACATCCGAAAAATTAGAAATGAAAGGTGAAAAGGCGGATATAAATAACATATCAAAAGCCGTTAAGTACGAAGCAGAACAGGTTAAAAAGCGCATGCATAAGTATGGAAAAGAATTTGAGAGCATGGCGGAAAGTAACAGGCATTTACCACGCACAATCATTCAAAAGCTGGCGGATTTTATTTCGGATGTGATACTAAATGTTGGAAGAGTGCTCTTAAAAACCCTTGGCGTAATAATGGTTGTTGTTGGCACGTTGTTTTTTTTAGGATTATCGGGTTCGGTGTTTGGGCTTTCTTTTCTTACTGATAACAACAATGGCG
>JAYTBK010000299.1:0-9100 GCA_043737035.1 Bacteroidota bacterium
AATGTAAAAACAGTTGTTGGGCCAGATGATTTTGCAACGATGGAAGAAGTGATTTGGAGACGGTATAAACGAGTGATAGATGAACAATTGCCAATGCCACAGTTGATCGTGATAGATGGCGGTAAAGGCCAGCTTGGCGCAGCCGTAATGAGTTTACGTAAGCTCGACCTTATGGGAAAAGTTACTGTAATTGGCATTGCAAAACGGCTGGAAGAAATCTATTTTCCGGGCGACCCAATACCATTGTATCTCGATAAACGTTCGGAAACACTTAAAATAATTCAACAGATACGTGATGAAGCTCACCGTTTTGGAATTACACACCATCGCAACAAACGAAGCCGTGAAACATTTAAAACAGAACTGTCGGAAATAAAAGGCATAAGTGAAATAACCGCTCAAAAATTATTAACCGAATTAAAATCAGTTCGCGAAATAAAAGAAGCAACATTGGCTGAACTTACTTCGATTATAGGCACATCTAAAGCGGGCTTGGTTTACGAATTTTTTAAAGCGCAAATTACAAACGGCAAGACAGAGTGAAAGTTGAAATTATTTGATAGTAAGCTGATCAGGTTTATTGCCCATCACTTTAAAATTCGATCGGCGGTTAAGTTGATGATCCTCGTCGGAACAAGCTGAGACATTGCTTGGTTCGCACGCACAGTCTGTTGTTAGCTGAGTTTATCCAACCCATTTCAGTGATAATCTTTGCTTATCAATTCCATTCTCAATTAAATAATTGCTTGTTGAAAATGCACGGCGTTGCGATAAGTTCATATTGTATTATTTAAATTAAAAACAGTAGGATCGGTAACAGAGTGCAAAAAAAAGTAATTCTCTATTTTCATATCCTTCTTTTTGCAGCTCTATAGTATAGTTCAAGTTTTCACCGGGTTTTATACCGGCAAGTACTTTTTCAAAAGCTCCTTCATTAACAGTAATTGTTTTTAAAATTCCTAAACCGGTATTTTTATCCTTGATGTAAATCAACACATTATTTAATGCCACAGCAGTTTGCTTGTCGGTTACAATTCCGCTAAGCGCAAGTATACCTGAAGGCTGCAGCACCATATCGCTGTTCAATAATTTAGAATCGGGGTTGGGCGTTTTTATAGAAATTGAATTTTTCAGGAAATTTTCTTTTTCTCCATCAAGCGCATATACCCTCACAGGTAAAAGATTAAGTTTATAAAATCCGTTTTCATCGGTTTTAATTGTTGTAACAAGATTTTTTAATTCGTTATATAAATTCATACTTACGTTAGGTAATGGTTCTTTGGTAAATTTATTTCTCACAATACCCTGTAACACATATTGTGTGATAATTGGTTCCGTGGATTCAAAGCTATAAATCGTCACTGCCTTTTCCTCCAAACCGGTTGGAAGAAATAAAACCTGTTTTTAAATCGTCATTCAAATGAATTCCGAAATCGTCGGTTTGACTGTTTATAGGATAACCTAAAACGAAAGAACTAATTGCTACATCCGCTCATTTTTTTTCGCTCCAATATGTCGCGCCTAATGCAAGGTTTTTCCAAAACAGCGCACGTGGCACTTTGCCCGTGTAAGGAATGGTGTTATACGGAAAAGTACCATAAGGAACGCCGCCAATTAACCAATTTAAATTTCCTTGAATTAAAACAATTTATAAAACGTTTTAGTTATATGACAACTTAATAATTCGCATCGTTAAATTGGTTGGATCCCGAATAATGTATGAATTTAACTTTTTACGGTCGTCAGTGACGTAGCTAATCTCTTTTTGCACCTGATTATTCTTAATCTGTTTTTCTGCCAGCACGCATTCATTTTCATCATAATCGTACATTCGTTTTAAAACCTGTTCGCCATTGTTATTGCTTTTATAAGTTGCTATTAAGAGTTGCCCTTTGGAGTTATAAACAAATTCGCTTTGTTGAGTGATCCAAGTGGCAGTATACTGTTCGTTAATTTTAACGATCAGGTTTTGTTCATTATAATCATAAATTGCTTCTTTGTATGTGCGCCCTTCATCGTTCTTACAAATTTTTTTTATCTGCATTTTTCCGGTAGACATGTATTCAAAACTTTCTTCACTAATAACTGTTTGCAAACCCAATTTAAAATCATTTTTATTTTCGGAGACGTTTGTTTCTCTGCACCGTTTTTCATTGATTATATCTCCCGAAACTGAATACGTGTAATATCTGCTCTCATAATACGCACCGTCGTTATACCTTTTCATTTTTAGTAAGCCGGCGGCGTCATAAAAATAAATTGTTGAAACTGTATCGTAAACATATTCGTTTTTTGTGTAGCTATACGCGTTGCTTACCTTTTTGTGTCGGCGATATACAGCATCGTGATGGTATTCTTTTTGAATGACTTTTAAAATCGAAGTATAGTAAAAACGAGAGATTAATCCGGAAGCGTTAAACTCATAAACATTCAACAAGCCCTTATCTTCGGCTACCTGGAAATCTTTTTTATCAATAATATCAAATGTTATTGATTTTATTTTTTGCTCCTTTATGTATTGCGTGTTAAACGGAAGCTGCGACTCGAAAGCAGCGTTTGCGCCAGGCTGTATAACCTGACAAAATAGTGTTGAGCAGAAAGTTATGGAGATCCATAAAAAATGAATTCGCAACGATAATTTTATTTTAATTGGTTTGCTCAAGATGCTTTATGGCAGCATCAACAGTTTGCACGGGTAGTAAACAATTTTTATTTTTACATATATAAATGTTTGTTTCACCATCTACGTATCTGTTTACTATCAGTGGCATCTCTGAATTGCTTGCACTAACAGCAAATATCACGTTTGGCGGGCAGTGGTTGTAAAGCTGCAATAAAATTTCATTAACATTTTTACCAACAATTACCACTTGCGTTGGAGGAGTTAAATTTTCCATTAAAAGAATTGCCCAATTGCTGTAGCCTTGTCCGTAATGTTCTATATCGGGCAATACCGCTTTTAAAAGCAAATCAGAAATTTGTTTATAGTTTGGCTCTTCAAAATAGAGTGCAAGTTTGTTTAAGTTGATAGCCATTTGCGACGATGAGGCGGGTATTACATTATCGCTCCACTCTGCTTTGCGTACAATAAGTCTTTCGCCGGATTTATCGGTATAGAAAAATACATTCAATCCGTTATCGTAAAAATTAGCAATTGCGTAATCGGTAATTTGCTTAGCGATTTTTAACCATTTTTCATCGCATGCGATAAGATATACCATCAAAAAAGCATCTACTACAAAGGCATAGTCATCCAAAAAACCATGTATGCTGGTATTGTTATTCTTGATCCGCCATAATCTACCGTCGGGCAAACAATAATTCTCAGTAATAAAATTAGCGGCCTGTAGGCAAATTTTTTTAGAGTTAGTATCACCAAATACAAGGCTCGCTTCAGCCAAACCCTTAATCAGTAAACCGTTCCATGAGGCAAGGATTTTATTATCCAATCCCGGTTTAATTCTTTTTTCCCTAGCTCGAAGTAAAATTTGTTTGCATTCATCAATTATTGAAGTAAGTTCGCCAACTGTTATGTTAAGATTGTTTACAATTTTAGTTTCCTCGTCATTGCGCATCAATACGTAATTTTCTTCTTCCCAATATCCAATGTCGTTAACGCAGTAGTAATCCGCAAAAACTTCAAATTTATTTCCTAACAAATTTTCAAGTTCAACTTTCTCCCAAACGTAATACTTGCCTTCAATACCCTCGCTATCCGCGTCTAAAGCCGAAAAATATCCACCATTTCCGCTTTTAAATTCTTGCTCAATGAACGAAATCGTTTCGTATATAACTTTTTTAAACAGAGGATTTTGTGTTTGTTTAAACGCCTGCGTATATAAACTAATAAGTTGTGCATTATCGTACAACATTTTTTCAAAATGCGGAACTTTCCAATAAATATCGGTGCTGTATCGTGCAAACCCGCCTCCCAACTGATCGTAAATGCCTCCCCAAGCCAGTTTTGTAAGTGTCAGTTTTAAATGTTTCGAAATTGCAACATCAGGATTGTAAAAATTGTAATACAGTAAAAACAAATAATTATTAGGCAACGGAAATTTAGGTGCACGATTTGGCCCACCGTGTTCCATATCGAACGAATGTTTCCATTTGGAGATAGATTGTTGTAAGATTTTTAGTTCAAACTCTTTTGTTTCATCAGTTTTAGGCATCTCTAACTGTTCGAGGCCTGCCTTTAAGTTAACTGCATATTGAATTGCTTTTTCGGGTTGTTCTTTATGTAATGCGGCAAGGTTTTCCAAAACAGTTACCCACTGGTGTTTGGGGAAATAAGTTCCCCCGTAAATTGGCCTGCCGTCGGGCAAGGCAAAACAATTTAGTGGCCAACCGCCATGCCCGGTCATAAGTTGCACGGCACCCATGTAAACCATGTCGATATCAGGCCGTTCTTCTCTATCGACTTTAATATTTATAAAATGCGCGTTCATGATTTCGGCAACTGCAATATCTTCAAAACTCTCATGTTCCATTACGTGGCACCAATGGCAAGCACTGTAACCAATGCTAACAAGTATCAATTTATTTTCTTTTGTGGCCCGCGCGAGCGTTTCGTTATTCCAGGCATACCAATTAACAGGGTTGTGCGCGTGTTGCAGTAAGTAAGGACTGCTTTCGTTTATAAGATCATTGGGCATGTTTTCAGCATTAGAGATTAAAGAATCAAATTCAAAGAATGTGCCTACTCTTTATTTTATTTTTATTACTATTTTAGAAAAGGATTATTCATTTTCTCAAAGCCAATAGTAGTAGGCTGCCCGTGTCCACTATAAACTTTAATTGTATCACCTAACGGGAATAGTTTTTCTTTAATTGATCGGATTAGTGTATCGAAATCACCCATTGGTAAATCGGCTCGCCCGATACTTCCATAGAATAAAACATCGCCGCTGATCATAAACCCTTCGTTTATATTTAAAAAAGTTACGTGCCCTGGAGAATGGCCCGGCGTGTGCACAACGTGTAACTCGGAATTGCCAAACTTTATAATATTTCCCTCCTTCAAAAAATTTTGCGGCATAGGGCTTTGTTCTACCGTTAAACCATACATAAAAGCCGTGGCAGTATGCTTTTCAATAAAAAAAAGATCGTCTTTATGTACTTCGGGTAATAATTTGTAAGTATCGAAAACATATTTGTTGCCGTTTATATGGTCGATATGAGCATGAGTGAGAATCAATTTTACCGGTTTTAACTTTTTTTCTGAGATATAATTACTCAGTTGTGTATGTTCAGAACTATTGCTGTTGCCTGGATCTATTATTATACAATCCTGTGTTTCATCAGATAAAATATATGTGTTTTCCTGAAACGGGCCAAAAGTAAATGACTGAATGTTTATCATGATTATTCTAACTATTTTTTATAAATTTAAGGCTTATTCCCGGAATAAATGAAGCGTTTAATATTGATGATTGTTGTGTTGATATGTTTGAAAACAACATACGCTCAATTTTATTATGGGTCGCAACTCGAATTTGGAAAGAACCGAATTCAATACCAAACGTTTAACTGGACCTATTTTGACTTTGACCGTTACCGTGTTTATTTATACGAAGGTGGTCAAGAAATTGCAAAATATGCAGCGGTATCAGTAAACCGGCAATTACCGGTATTAGAAAAACGACTCGATTACCAACTCGACGACAAGATAGATGTGGTTGTTTACAATAATCAAAACGATTTTAAACAGAGTAATATTGGGTTGGCTAACGAAGAATCGGGCAACATTGGTGGTGTTACAAAAATTATTGGAGATAAAATATTTATTTATTTTACAGGCTCACACGCCGATTTAGACAAACAAATACGGGCGGCATTAGCTGAGTTAATGGTCGATAAAATGATGTACGGGGGCAGGACGCGGGACGTTGTGCGTAACTCTACACTTTTAACACTGCCCGACTGGTTTAAAAATGGATTGATCGCGTATTTATCCGAAGGCTGGAATTCAACAATTGATAATGATGTAATGGACGCAATTAAAAATGACCGTTTTTATAAATTTAATCAGCTAACAGGCAAAGATGCAACAATGGCCGGCCACGCCATGTGGTACTACATTTCAGAAACGTACGGTGAAGCCTTGATCCCAAATTTATTGTACATGACCAAAGTAACACGAAACCCTAACAACGCTTTTTTATACGTGCTTGGCACATCGGTGCAAAACATGACGAGCGATTTTACAAACGTATATGCGAAGCGGTATTTTGATTACAGAGATACAACACGCAAAAACCCAACAACAGAATCAGTAGTAATGTACCCGAAAAAAAGCCGGCATTATTATCAGTTAAATGTTAGTCCTGATGGACAAAAAGTTTTATATGCAACAAGTGAAGCTGGCCAGTATAAAGTTTGGTTAAATACAATTGGCGAAAAAAAGAAAAAAAGGCTTCTGCGATTGAATCCAAAACTCGAACGAATTGACGATAACAGTTATCCGTTATTGGGCTGGCATCCAAACAACAGCATTGTATCAATGATCTACGAACGAAAAAATGTATTAAAAATCCATACGTACGATACCGAAACAAAAGAAAAAGTAAAAAGAAATATTACCGGTTTTGAAAAAGTAAATAGTTACTCGTTTTCGCATGATGGAAAACGCCTGGTGATGAGTGCCGTTAAAAAAGGAAAAGGCCAATCGGATATTTTTATTTTTACGCTTAACACCGGCGGCGTGGAACAAATCACAAATGACTCTTGGGACGATAACGACCCTGTTTTTGTTGATAATTCCAAAGGAATTTTATTTGAATCGAACCGAACGCATGATACAATAAAATCGAATGAAGACGCTAAATTATATTTTAAGTTTTCCAGAAACAACGATATTTTCTTTTATAACAACGTTAGCAAATCGAACATTTTATACCGGGTTACCAGCACTCCTTACGCTAATGAAATAAAACCGCAGGAATATGGTAAAGGTGTAATTTCATTTATTGGCGATGCTAATGGAATTTATAACCGTTACATTGGCGTATTAGATAGTTCCATTTCTTTTGTAGATACGATGGAACACTACCGTTATTTTTATAACGCGAAAGCCATTACGAATTATCAAAATAATATTAGAGAACAACACGTTAATAGCAAGTTTAGCACCTTAGGTGAAATTATTATTGAAAATAAAAAAGAAAAACTTTTGGTAACACCGCTTGTTCCTTTTGCCCAACTCACGCCCGTAAAATTGCAGAATACGTATTATAAATCTGGCCCGGTAAATATGTTGGCTGATCCCGACAATATAAAAATATTAAATCCTGTTCGTGTTGAAGAAACGATTCCTCAAAAAACAGATACCACAACCAAAAAACAAGAAGGTATCGATTTTGAAAATTACTCGGTCAATAATCAGAAAAAAGATCCTACTAAAGAAATTAAAGCTCAACCAACCATAGCACGCGACAACGCAACAACTGCTGATCCGCAAAACACAAATGTGAAATCATCGGATGAACTTCGGTTTCCAATACAGCAAAATTATTATACGAATTTTAGAACCGATCAGGTAGTTACGCAATTGGATAATTCTTTTTTGGGTACAAATTATCAGCGGTTCACGGGCGGCGGAAGTCCTGTTTATTTAAACCCGGGTTTAAATATTTTAGTGAAGATAGGTTTAAGTGATTTGTTTGAAGATAAAAGAATTGTTGCAGGCTTTCGTATTGCCGGATCACTGGACAATGAATATTTATTAAGCTGGGAAAATCGAACAAAACAAATTGACCGACAACTCGTATTGCACAGGCAATCATTTTTAAAAGTAAACAATACGGCAACCGGCGTACGAAAAATACAAACACACGATGCGCGTTACACTTGGAAATTACCGTTTAATGAAGTTACGGCTTTAAAAGCTTCTATTATGTACCGTAACGACCGTACTGTTTTTGCATCGGTTGGTGATTTGAGCTTAGCGCAAAGTAACGTGTATGATAATTACGGCGGCGCGAAACTCG
This sequence comes from Bacteroidota bacterium, assembly GCA_043737035.1. GTDB lineage: Bacteria > Bacteroidota > Bacteroidia > B-17B0 > Aurantibacillaceae > UBA4416. The sequence continues at coordinate 7,989 of JAYTBK010000299.1, forward strand.
AATTTATTTATGATAATACACGAAAGCGCGGCTTGAATTTATATAACGGAACACGGTTTAAATTGTGGGCCGAATATTGGCGTTTAATAAAAGAAGAACAACATGATTTGGTAACGATGGGTTTTGATTTTAGAGATTACCGTAAAATTCACCGCGATTTAATTTGGGCTAACAGGCTTGCCGGTGCTACATCATTGGGTACCGACCGATTAATTTATTACATGGGCGGAGTTGATAATTGGATAAATCCACAGTTCGATCAAAGCATTAATATTGTTAAGCCTGAGCAGTATCAATTTCAAACGCTGGCAACAAACATGCGAGGCTTTAAACAGAATGTGCGAAACGGAAATAATTTTGTGGTATTAAACAGTGAACTTCGTTTCCCTATTTTTAAATATTTATTAAACAGGCCAATCCGTTCCGATTTTATTCAAAATTTTCAGATTGTTGGTTTTGGAGATGTTGGAATGGCATGGTATGGAACAAATCCGTATAGCGAAGAAAACGTTTTAAATAAAAATGTGTATCCGGGCAACCCTGTAACAATAACAATTTACAACCAAAAAGAACCAATTGTTGGCGGCTACGGTTTTGGTTTACGATCGCGTTTACTAGGCTATTTTATACGGGTTGATTTTGCCTGGGGTGTTGATGATAAAAAAACCATCCCGAAAGGCATGACGTATTTATCGTTGAGTACTGATTTTTAAACAATTCAAAATGTTATCGGTATTCCATGAGTAAGCCGGCAGCATGGCCAATCTGTGAACAGAAAAAATTAAAGTTTTTAAATCACTACTCAATTTAAATATGTAAAGTCTAAAATCACTATTTGAATATTACAATATTTTTATTAAACAAATCCCCGTTTGCGCTTTCTGTTTGAAGGCAATAAATTCCCGGTTCAAAATTACTCACATTGATAATAATTTTAGCTTCCGGTTTAAGTATGGTTTCTGAAAGAATTAAATGCCCAAGGGCATCAAATATAGAAAACTTTCTAAAGTAAGTGTCGTTGCTTTCGATGGTTAATGTTTCTTTAGCAGGATTTGGATAAACCGATATGTTATAAACCAATTGAATATTGTTTACACCAGCCGGTGCGCAAA
>JAYTBK010000300.1:0-3739 GCA_043737035.1 Bacteroidota bacterium
CATAAAAACAAATGCAGGAACGACCAACAAAACCACTTGCAAACTTGTTTTTTTTAAACTATGTACCCTTCCAATTTCCATTTATTAAATCGTAACCGCGTTTGTAGTTTGTTTAATAATTTCTGCCAGTTTCTCTTCGTTTGCCGTGATTTTTAAACGGAGCGGCAAAAATTTCCATTTATTTTGATAGGAGTTTAGCTTACTTGTATTTTTTACAAACAACCATCGAAGCAAATGTATTGGGCTTGTTTGTTTTAAACTTGCGGATAAGGGTACATAAATAATAGTGACATCGTTACCACAATTGTGCGCAAACGCTTCAACATCTTGAGGATCATTTAATGAGGAGATGATTAAAACCGAAGCGTTTCCCGGTTTCACAAAATCGCTGATAGCAGTTATTCGTTGCCACTCACTTACAGAAATACTATAATTTACCAAGTCAGTTTTTTCATCGGCATGATTTGCATTTAGAAACTGATCGTTTATAAACTTTACGGTTAATCCTTTTTTGATGAGTTGATTATAAACCGACCAACAGATATTTTTATAATGGTTTAAAAAATATTGGTTTGATACAGCATTTTCTTTTACATCAAATTGCGAATAGAATGATGAGTACAAGTAAATGTGCGACGCGTAAGGATCCATGATTTCTGGTACGCGTACTACGAGCTCTTTATTTTTTGCATAAATTTTCCACACCACACGCCTAACGTCATCACTATTTTCAAAATGTTTGTAGTTAATTAATTCTCCTTCCACACGTTTTAATTCATCAATTCGTGTAGTGGTTTCTTCTGTTTTGAGAGGTAAAGCTGTAGTGGAATTTAAATTTCTATTTGTTGAAGGAACATAAAAATGCGCTGAGGATTTGACTTTTGCGGCGAACGAAAAAAACTGAAAAAAATCTTCGAAATAAATAATAGCGCTGTTTAAATGGTACTCACGAATTTGTGGAAGTTCCCACGCAAATTCACCTTGATACGTATGCGAAAAAATAGAATGTCGTTTTTCAAGAGGCGAAAATTTTTCTGAAATAAAACACTCATCGTAAAAAAAACGCAACCTGATAAAACCCAAAAAGGGAACGATAACAGGGTTTAAAACTACATTGAATTTTTGTTGTGTGCTGTCGTGCGCCGTAATGTTAATCGTTAACTTTAAAAGGCTTTTATGTTGCTTCCATTTAAAATAACCAAACGCCACCAAAGAAGTAAAAAAACTAAACGATAAAATAGTGACGCTAAACAATAAAACAACTTTTATTAGTATCGTAAAAACTGCAAAAAATGCGGATTGCGGTTCCAGACTAAACTTTTTCAGAAAATATAAACCGGGTGCTAGGCATACAAAAAAAACGATGGCGTAATAGGTTATTGGACTAAAAAATAGTGTTTTTTTTGTAACACGAATGATATTTTGTATAGAAAGGCACACAAGTAAATGTAAAATTTATTTTTTTGGAAAACGCTTTTTTTGGCGTCGTAATTATTAAAATGTGGGGTATTGAAGCACAATGTTTAATCTTTTAAATTTAGGAATGTTTAATTACGCCATTGGCATCATATTATATGAATAATTAGTAAATTTATTTAAAAGAAATAGTATGAAAGAAAAAGGAAATTTACTTGGAATGTTAATTTTAGGTTTAGCAGCTGGTGCAGCTATCGGAATTTTAATGGCGCCTGATAAAGGCAGTGAAACACGTAAGAAGCTAATGGGCGCTGCGAAAGACTTAGGCGGAAAAGTTGATATTGAAAGTTGGAAAGAAAAAATTACCGATTTTGTATCTAAACAAGCCGACGGATCTGAGGGCACTGCCGAAGCGGAAGAAAATTTGCACGGAGTTTAAACTATTTAAATTCTGCGCAGATAAATTTTATAACGACTTACTTTACTTAATGTAAGTGCTTATTAACTGCAACCATTTGTTGTGTGTTTTTGTAGTTTTTAAATATTGAAGGGTTAAGGTTTAATTGGTCATTTGATATACCGATAAATCAAAATCATTGAAGAGCAAATTTCTTAAAATTAAAAAAGTGGTATTGATGATGCATTATCTCAGTACAGCTCAGTGTGACAAACCGTGCCTGAATCGAACGAAATTATTAACGATTTGTCTAAGATTCAGTATGTTAAGTTTTTGCATTTTTTAATGAGTTTTAATAAAAGATTAATAGTGTTCGCTCACTTCGTCATGAAATTTCCAGCCTACGGCATCAGTTTCGATTACTGTTTTTAAACATCATTGTTTAAATATGGTTTCAAAATTATGTTTTTGGATAAACAAATAAGCTTCATAAAACATACCAGCAATACTTTTGTAAAAGGGTTCTTCAATATCGCCAAAAGCATTTGTGTAATTTGCACCACAGCCCACATAAAACAACATTACATCAATAATATCCTTCTCAACAGGCGATAACTTCTTAAATCCTATAATGATTTTACGAGCCTCCCTTAATTTTAAATCGTAATTTATATTATGGCAAATACATTTATCAATAATTTTTTTGTATCATCTTTTGCCTTTTGCTATTGGAATTAATAGAAAATTCATAATAAGTTTTTACATCTTTGTATTCCGTGTTTAGCTCAACAAGTATTGCAAGGAGTTTGGAAGAGGGTATAAAAAGGAAAGCCGCCTTGTTAGGCAGCTTATCTAATATCGTGACCCCGATTGGATTCGAACCAATGGCCCACAGCTTAGAAGGCTGTTGCTCTATCCAGCTGAGCTACGGGACCAATTTTTTAAGATTTTGAAAATCTTAATATGGAATGCGAATTTACTGTTTTTTTTTAAACTGTTCGTTTCTTTTTTATTATCTGCCCTTTAGCAATAATTTGGTATTTTTGGCGCTTTACTACCCGTGGTGCAACTCTCCGTAATTATTGTAAACTATAACGTTAAACATTTTATAGAACAATGTTTGTTTTCCGTAATTAATGCGGGCAAAAATCTAGCAATCGAAATTTTTGTTGTTGATAATAATTCTGTCGACGGTTCAGTAGCGTTAATCCGCGAAAAATTTAAGCAGGTTACACTTATCGAAAATAAAGTTAATGTTGGATTTTCTGTAGCAAATAACCAAGCACTTAAACTTGCATCGGGCAAATATGTTTTGTTACTAAATCCCGATACGGTTGTTCAGGAAGATACCTTTACCAAAGCAATTGCGTTTATGGAAGTACAGGCTAATTGCGGTGCGTTGGGCGTAAAAATGCTCGATGGCCAAGGAAACTTTGCGCCGGAATCAAAGCGAGGCTTACCAACTCCAGCGGTTGCGTTATACAAAATGTTAGGCCTCTCTAAATTATTTCCTTCGTCATCAAAATTTGGTAAGTACCACTTAACGCATTTGCCCAACGACAAAATAAATGAAGTGGATGTTATAAGTGGTGCTTTTATGCTGATGCGAAAAACGGCATTGAACGATGCCGGGTTACTCGACGAAACGTTTTTCATGTATGGCGAGGATATTGATCTTTCTTACCGCATACAAAAAGCCGGATATAAAAATTTTTATTTCCCCGAAACTCAAATAATTCACTACAAAGGTGAAAGTACAAAACGGAGCAGTCTCAATTATGTAATCGTTTTTTATAAAGCAATGGCAATTTTTTCGCGAAAACATTTCAGTGGTTCGCAGGCTTTTTGGTTTAATTTTTTAATTCATTTTGCGATTGCATTAAAGGCTGGTCTCGCCCTTGGCAGTCGGGCGTTAAAATGTATTTT
>JAYTBK010000301.1:0-3728 GCA_043737035.1 Bacteroidota bacterium
TATATTCATCAGTATGTTCGATCTTTAATTAAATTTTTTCTCCAAAAGCTAGGTCGCCTGCATCGCCCAGTCCGGGTACAATGTAAGAGTGTGCGGTTAACTCTTCATCAATGGCACCACACCAAATGGTAAAATTTTGCGTTGGCATGTTTGCTTTTACAAAATCAACTCCTTGCCGGCTGCTAATTGCCGAAATAATATGAACGTGTTTAGGAGTTCCTTTTGCAAGAATAGCTTTATAAGCTAACACGATGGATGAACCGGTGGCAATCATCGGATCGCATAAAATTAAAACCTTGCCTTCTATACTCGGGCTCGATACATATTCAACATGTATATCAAATGTATTGTCCTTATGATGCCTTCTGTAGGCTGAAATAAAACCGTTATCCGCCCTGTCAAAATAATTTAAAACGCCCATGTGTATTGGTAAACCCGCTCTCAATATAGTTGCAATTACCGGCTGCGATACAACGTAACTCGATTGTGCTATGCCAAGTGGAGTGGTAATATCACGCGTTTCGTATTCCATTGTTTTACTCACTTCATATGCCATCACTTCACCAATGCGTTCTAAATTTCTTCTAAAGCGCATGCTGTCGACCTGTATGTTTACATCGCGCAGTTCGGCAACAAACTGGTTAAATATAGAATGCTGCTGGGATAAAACGTGAACCATATATATTGAATTAGTGGATTGTTTGAAAAACTGATTGATTTTTTAAATATAAATATTTTTAACTAGAGGCGGCTTTATTTATGAAAATTTAGTTTTTATTTACCGCTGTCTCTGATCTTCCGGCGAGATAAACACCTGCAATAATAAGCACTGCAGAAACTATTTTAATTGCGTTCAATTCATCTTTACCCCAAGCCACAGCAATAAGGGTTGCTAAAAAAGGTTGTGTGTAAATATACATGCTTACTACCGATGAGCTCAGTGTTTTTAATGCAAACATATTTAGCAGGTAAGCGATAAACGTGGTTGCAATTACTACAAAACTTATCGCAAAAATAATGTGCGCGGGCATTGTCATCCATTCTACTTTTAATAAATCCGGGAAACCTATCGGAAACACATAAATAAATCCGAAAAGAAAAACCCATTTCATTACGGTTACGGTTTGATATTTTTGCATGTAAGGTTTAACCATTACCACAAAAATGCCCCATGATAAAGAGTTTACCAGCGTCATCATATCACCAACAATTGTATCGCTGCCAATAGCAAATGCACCGTTGGCCTTAAATAAAAGTAAAATTAGGGCACCCGCAATGCCGAGCCCTAAACCTGTCCATCGCACGGCTGTTATTTTTTCTTTAAAAAACAACAGTGTAAAAAGCATCACAGCAATAGGGTTGCTCACCATAATAATGGCAGAATTAATTGGAGTTGATAACGATAATCCCCAAATAAAAAATATTTGATTTACGGCTACACCAAATATTGCCAATACAGTTATTTTTTTAAGATCCGCTTTCTCCATTTTTTCACTTTTTAAAAATAAAGAGAGAATCCAAAATAAAACAAATGCGCCACCTACACGCATCATCACCAATCCAAACGGACTAATATAACCAGGCATTACATCTTTGGCAATTGAGTAATTTAAAGCATAAATAACCTGCGCAATAAACAAGGAAATGTGGGCTTTGTAAGTGGGGTTCATTATGTAGCAAATATGCGCTATTATTCTCAAATTTGGACATGCTATTTACCGATCATTTACATAACACAATTAAACTTACCCAACTTCCGCAACGCATCGTTTCACTTGTGCCATCGCAAACCGAATTGTTGTGCGACCTTGGTTTACAAACCAATATTGTTGGAGCAACAAAATTTTGCATCCACCCTAAAAATTTATTTATTACCGCTCAACAAATTGGTGGCACTAAAACCCTACACATTGAAAAAATAAAATTATTGAAACCTGACCTTATTATAGGGAATAAAGAGGAAAACATACAAAGCCAAATTAAATTGTTGCAACATCATTTTAAAGTTTGGATCAGCGACATTTTTTGTTTGAAAGATGCCTTGAAAACGATCAACGATATCGGAACTCTAACAGGCACAAGTAAAAAAGCGAAATTAATTTCCAACGCCATTAATCAATCGTTTAACAAGATAAATACGATCGAAAAAACGGTTCTGTATCTTATCTGGAAACCTTATATGGGCGCTGGGGCCAATACATTTATTGGTGATATGCTACATAAAATGGGGTTGAAAAATGTTTTAAAAGCTACGCGTTATCCGGAATTAACGATTGAACAAATTATTAATCTAAATCCTCAAATTCTATTTCTTTCCTCAGAACCATTTCCATTTAACAAAGGTCATTTGAGCGAACTTCAAAATTATTTGCCCCATGCAAAAATAGTATTGGTAGATGGCGAACTTTTCAGTTGGTACGGAAGCAGGCTTCAAAAAAGTGTAGCCTATTTTAATAAACTTATTGAAGACTGTAAAACAAATTGATTAGAATATTTTACACATTATTGTGGTTATCCATGAATGGTTAAAACCGGAACAGGACTATCAAAAGCGACAGCGTTAATGGTGCTTATATGAAATAGATTATATAACCAAGAGTGTGTTTTTGATTCAACTAATACCAAATCAACATCATGGTGATTGATAAAATTTAAAATCCCATCCGAAGTTTTATTTTCTGATATTATATACGTTTTATGGCGCACATAATCCAAAGCATGTTCTACGTAATTATCAATGCTCGACTCTTGAAGACTGAGTTCGTGATTTTCCGGTATAACGTGTAACACATGCAACATCGCACTAAATATCGAAGCAATAAATTTTACTTTAATTAGAGCGGCATTATCCTGTAAGTGCATATCGTATTGGCATGCATACGCGATATTGGCGATTTTTTTAAACTTTACTGTGGGCGGAACGATCAAAACTGGAATATTTATTTTTTTAGCTACTGTAACAGAAGTACTTCCTACAATATTTTTGAAGAAAGCATTTCCGTGTCCGCCAATACCTGAAATAATGAGTTCGATAGGATGTTTTTCGCAGAAATCAATAATGGATGAAACTGGATCTCCAATCTCTGTAAATATTTTAATTTCACCTAGCAGAGGATTATTGTTTCGGAGTTCATCGGCAGTTTTTTCTAATGCAGTAGTATGGTCAGTAACAATTTCAGAAATCGGATAGGCTGTTAAGCCAAAGTCGGAATTTAAAACCGGTATAGAATCAACGTGTAATAAAATAATATCGCCCGCAACATATTTTGCTATTTCAGCCGCGTAACTTAACGCATTACTCGATGCTTCCGAAAAATCGTACGGTACTAAGATGTTTTTCATGCGCTTAAATTTTGGTAAGCATTAACTGATATTTGTGTCAATTCACTTAAGTTGATACCAATACACTCAATCAAATTTCATACCTGTCAAAAAATTAGAGCCCAACCGAAAAATTATTATATGTCTTTATGGAATAATTTCCGTGTAGAAGTGCTGATATCTCTAAAATAAGCAACAGAAATTTTATTGGATAACAACGTTTGTAAAAATACATCATTGTTAATTTCTTTATTAATTGTAACAACGGTTGTAGTGCCCGAATCTTCGGTTTTAATACCGTGGGCGCTAAAAATTTGTTTCAAGTGTTCGCGTGTAAAATTTCCGGCCAACTCAAACGTGTTAGTTAAGCGTTCCTGCGCAAACAGTTTCTGGTTGCCGTTGTAGAT
>JAYTBK010000302.1:0-9054 GCA_043737035.1 Bacteroidota bacterium
CGAAAGATGTTGCTCTGGAAAAAGAATTTAATGCGGTCGGCCAAAAGTTTGCTGATTTATCGTTAATTTACGAATTAAATTTTACTACTGATATCAGCGTTGAAAAGGCAATCAATAAATTGCTTCAGTCAGGTATACTAATTTATGCCGAACCCCATTACATTCCGCAAGCAAGTTTTTTTCCAAATGATCCGCTGGCAAATGGGTCAAATCAATATCATTTGCAAACCATTAATGCGTTTAACGCATGGAACATTAGTAAAGGTGATTCATCCATCGTAATTGGTATTACGGATACCGGCACCGATCCGTCACACAATGATCTATTTAATAATATAAAACGCAACTTTTTGGATATTCCGGACGGAATTGATAACGATGGCGACGGGTACACTGACAATTATATGGGATGGGATCTGGGTATGAACGACAATGATCCTACATGGCAAAGCAACAGTCATGGCGTACATGTATGTGGTATTGCGGGAGCCAGCGCCAATAACTCAAATGGTGGAGCAGGTGTAGGGTTTAACTGTAAAATTTTACCGGTAAAAATTGCCGATGCCTCAGGAAGTTTAATCGCAGCGTATGAAGGTGTAAAATATGCTGCCGACCATGGTTGCTCAATCATAAATTGCTCATGGGGCGGGGGCGGGGCAAGCCAGTACGGACAAGATATTATCGATTACGCTACAGTAAATAAAAATTGTTTGGTAGTAGCCGCTGCGGGAAATGGCGGTGCAAACGGCGATTTTTTCCCCGCTGCTTATAATTATGTATTGTCGGTGGCTAATACTACGTCTTCCGACGCGAAGCATTCTACGTCAAACTACGGTTATTTTGTAGACGTTTGTGCGCCGGGTGAGAATATAAATTCTACCTGGCCCGGAAATTTTTATATTACACAAACCGGCACTTCTATGGCGGCGCCTGTTACCGCCGGTGCAGCAGGTATTGTGCAAAAGCAATTTCCATCGTACACGGGTTTGCAAATAGGCGAACGATTAAAAGTTACTTCCGATAATATTAATTTTGCAAATCCATCGTACATTAATAAACTTGGCGCTGGCCGCATTAACTTATTCAGGGCGTTAACCGATCCTTCTACACCAAGTGTTACCTTTAACAATAAAACTGTTACCGATAAAAATGACGAAGCATACATTGCAGGCGACACCTTATTTATTACAGGTAAATTTATTAATTACCTTGATCCCACAACCGCTTTATCGGTAACTGTAACAACACTTTCGGGGTATGCAACGGTTATTGATAATACAACATCACTTGGTGTAATAAATATGATGGCCAGTAAAACCAATACCACCGATCCGTTTTCATTTAAATTAACCGGCAGCATTCCAATAAATCAAAGTATTGATTTTGAGATATTTATGGCCGACGGCGCTTACACGGCAAGGCAATATTTTACCGTTTTTATAAATGTTGATTACATTGATATAAAAATAAATAATGCTTTTACCACAGCAACCAGCAAAGGAAAAATTGGATATAACCAAGACGCGCAAACCCAGGGTTTGGGCTTTAAATATAAGAGTACCGATTTACTTTATGAAGCCGGTTTAATGATAGGAAAAGATACTACCGCCGTTTCAGACTGTGTGCGTGGTAGCAATGTAAGTTTTTCAGATGCGGATTTTTATACCATTAATAAAATTTCACGGATACTGCCTTCCGTAACTTCTAATTTTGACACGCGTGCCACAGTGAATGATAATAACGCGTTTACGCCCCTAAACATTGATGTGGAGCAAAATACTTTTGCATGGAATGCAACGCCCAATAAAAGTTTTGTAATTTGGGAATATGTTATAAAAAACACTCACGCTACCGATACTTTAAAAAAATTGTATGCCGGCATTTGGGCCGACTGGGATATTGATGGAGCAACATTTACGCAAAATCGAAGTAATTATGATACTGCTACCAAAATGGGCTACAGTTTTTACACAGGCACGTCGGGAAAATTTGGAGGTATAAAATTATTAACTCGTAGCACGGCGGCAAATTTTTATGCAACGGATAATGTAGCCGGCGGAAATGGTGGCCTCGATTTTTCCGATGGAATTAATACCAAAGAAAAATACAAAGCACTCAGTACTCCCCGATTGACTGCGGGTGTGGGCGGCACGGGCAACGATGTAATAAATGTGTTGGGAGCAGGCCCCTTTAAAATTTCACCGGGCCAAACCGTTAAAGTTGCTTTTGCTATTTTAGGTGCGGATAGTTTGGCTGAACTTAAAACCGCTGCGCTACATGCCGATACGGTATATAATAAATTAACCATTCCTATTGTGCCAAATGCTATCGTCGAGCTGGAAGATAATATGGCGGTTTCTTTTCCCAATCCGGCAAAAAATAATTTTACCATTTTACAACATCAAAAAGTGTTTACACAACTTGAAATATTTGATTTAAACGGAAGATCAATTGCAAAATACGGTATCGAATCTGTTAACCAAAGTATAGATATATCGGGTTATAAAGAAGGAATATACTTTATAAAATTATTGGGTAAAGAAAAAATAATGGTTTCCAAAATTGCCGTATTCGAATAATTAAATTGTTTTGGTTACCAGCGTCGCTAAAAAAGGGTTCACTTAAAATTTCCTATATTTGCCTTTTATTTTTAAGTTATGGAATTAAACGCGTTAACCGCTATTTCGCCTATTGACGGGAGATACAGAAACAATACACAGGAACTTGCACCGTATTTTTCGGAGTTTGGCTTAATACGATACCGCGTACAAATTGAAATTGATTATTTCATTTATTTGTCTAAACAAAATCTTCCGCAGCTTCCAGCAGTGTCTTTCGAACAAGTAAAAAAATTAAAATCTGTTTATCTAAATTTTTCATTTGCTGATGCTCAAACTATAAAGGAAACCGAAAGAATTACCAATCATGATGTGAAGGCGGTTGAATATTTTATTAAAGATAAATTAAAAGAAAATGGCCTTGAAAAATATTCAGAATTTGTACATTTTGGCTTAACATCGCAGGACATAAATAATACATCCATTCCGCTATCCTTAAAACAGGCAACCCACAATGTAATTTTACCCGCCTTGGATGAATTGATTTCAAAATTAACTTCGCTTTCAAAAACTTGGAAAAATATTTCGTTACTTGCGCGTACTCATGGTCAACCAGCCTCACCTACGCGCTTAGGAAAGGAGTTCTACGTGTTTGTTGAACGACTAAATGTGCAAGCAACTCAATTAAAAGGAATTCCGTTTTCGGCAAAGTTCGGCGGCGCAAGCGGTAATTTTAATGCGCACTACATCGCGTATCCAACTATTAATTGGATCACATTTGGTAACGAATTTGTAAATGATACACTTGGATTAAACCGAAGCCAGTTTACCACGCAAATTGAGCATTATGATAACATTGCAGCATATTGCGATGCTTTAAAACGTATCAATACAATTTTGGTAGACCTTTGTCGCGATGTATGGACTTATGTGAGCATGGATTATTTCAAGCAAAAATTAAAAGTTGGTGAGATTGGTTCTTCTGCGATGCCGCATAAAGTTAATCCAATAGATTTTGAAAATGCGGAAGGAAATTTAGGGATAGCCAATGCAATACTCGAACATTTGGCAGCGAAGCTTCCACTATCGAGATTGCAAAGGGATTTGACGGATAGTACGGTACTACGTAATTTAGGCGTGCCCCTTTCGCACGCATTACTTTCTTATAAAAGTATTTTAAAAGGACTTGACAAATTAATATTAAATGAAGAAATATTTAGTCGCGATTTGGAAAATAATTGGGCCGTTGTAGCAGAAGCCGTGCAAACTATTTTGCGCCGCGAGGGCTACCCAAAACCTTACGAAGCATTAAAAGAATTAACGCGCACCAATACTATAATAACAAAGCAATCAATGCACGATTTTATAAAAGGACTTAATGTGGATGCGAACGTTAAAACAGAATTATTAAAAGTTACGCCGCAAAACTTTGTAGGTCGAAACCCTGAATTTTAAGAGTATTCTACTTTTGTTTTTAATGAAGTTAAAACCCTTCGTGAATACGTTATTAATAAAAACGTAAAGAACAAGAACACTTTATTTGAATTAGATCTATGGAACATTTGTAATAGATTATTCGTCATCCTGACGTTTTTCAAAAGATCAATATTTTTTAGTGTAAATCAGTATAAAGCTCAAAAATCAAAGATTCCGAACTGATACTGGAATGACTAAAATTTATTTCGGCAACTTTTACCGAAAGGTTGGTTTATGTGTAACGGGTAATTATTTTTTATTGTTTTGTCCCGACGTATTTTCCTTCTCTAACACTAGTCGCGGGTTTGTAGCGTTAAATAGTAGCAAAGGCCATTGAAAGCCCTCCTTCTTTTTGTATTTTTAGGGCCGACACAAGATTATTAAATTCATTTACACGAATCAAGCCCATATATCGATGACCCTCCTTATTACTTTAAAAATGCAACTTTCGGTCTTGCTACTCGTACTAATAATCTGCCTTGGCAATAGGATGCGCGCACAAACCTCATTAACTTCAGGCGACATTGCCTTTACAGGACACAACTGCAACAACGCAAGCGTACTTCAAAACGACTTTTCTTTTGTTCTGCTTGCCAACATCTCGGCGGGCACTACGAGCAATTTTACCGATAACGGTTATAAGATCGCCAGCCCTACATTCATCTCCGGAATCCACATGAATAGTGATCCAACGACTACCCAGGCAGGCTGGGATAATATGGCCGCCGGAACTACACTCACGCAGAACAGGAACGACGTGCCTCCCGGCCTCACAAGCGAAGTAAACTGCATCGCCCCCGACTCTAACATCGGCACTTCCGAAAGAGATAATGGTCGCTATAACTTTACCGGTGCAACGGGTGCAACACTGGCCAGCAAACGCACGTTATTAATTAGACATTAAAAGATTACCTTTATGCCTGCAAGAATTTCTTAGCATCTATGAAAATTGCCGGGTTCACCATCATACGCAATGCTATTAAATTTGATTATCCGGTAATCGAAGCAATCACATCCATCCTTTCAATATGTGATGAATTTGTGGTAGCCGTAGGGAAAAGTGACGATGACACACTTCAACTCATAAAGAATATAAATTCTTCTAAAATTAGAATTATTGAAACACTTTGGGACGACAGTCTTAGGCTAGGCGGACAAGTACTCGCGGATGAAACCAATAAAGCTTTTGATGCAATAAGCGATGATGTAGACTGGTGTTTTTATATACAGAGCGACGAATGTGTACACGAAAAATACTTAGGTTCAATAAAAGAATCAATGCTTAAATATAAAGATGATAAACAGGTTGATGGGCTGCTGTTCAACTACGTACATTTTTATGGCAGTTATAATTACGTTGGTAATTCGAGGCGTTGGTATCGTAAAGAAATCAGGATAATAAAAAACGATAAAACGATTCGTTCTTACAAAGACGCACAAGGCTTTAGAAAATCAGAAAATTCCAAATTGAAGGTAAAACAAATTCCGGCAGAAATTTACCATTATGGTTGGGTTAAACCTCCCAAAGCTCAACAAGCTAAACAGGAAAATTTTCATAAGATGTGGCATGATGACGAATGGATGAAAAAGAATATTGCTGCAACTGAAGAATTTGATTATTCGGAAATTGATAGTCTTGAACAATTTACCGGCACACATCCGTTGGTATTTACGGGCCGTATCGTATCGGCCAATTGGAACTTTAATTATGACAGTTCTCAAATTAAACTAAGTGCTAAAGATAAGTTACTGTTATTTATAGAAAAAACTACTAGTTGGAAGGTTGGGGAATACAGGAATTATAAATTAGTTTAAGTATACTCGAAAAAGAGGGTGCAAATTATTTTGTTTTTTGTATATTTAATCCGCGCAAATTATTTCCCCAAAATGAAATTTTTTTTACAATATATTTTAATGGTCTTGTGCTTTTGCGCGACAGCCCAAGAACCGAAAGCTATAAAAAAGCAAGCTGATGCTGATTTTAAGTTTAAAAAATATGAGGCCGCTATAGTCGGCTACACTAAGCTAACATCGGCAGTTACAAAAGATTTTGATGTTTATTATAACCGCGCCGTTAGCTATGAAAAAACAAATAAATTGCAATCTGCAATAAACGATTATCTGATATGCCTTGAATTAGAGAAGAAAAATAAAGACATTCATATTAAAGTGGCTGACCTTTATATAAGTTTATCAAAATATAAAGAAACAAATGATATTCTGGAAAAATTATTAGCTTTCGATAAAGACAATATTCCGGCGCTACAACGGTCTGCGTACTGCCTCATTTTGTTAAAAGAGTTTACAAAATCTGCCGCGCGTTCCGAATTTGCAATTGCCGAAGATTCGAACGATAACGGCGATTTTTCGGAAATATCCCACTACAGCCGTGCTTTGGCAAAAGATAGCCTTCACGATTACGCATCGGCTTTATTGTCGTATAAAAGAGCCATTGTAATTTTAAGAACACGTGAAATAAATCGTTTAAAAGCGTTGCCCAAATATAAACCTTACTATGTAAACCTTGCTAAGGTTCAATTGGCAACTCGCGCATATGATGAAGCTACGCAAAATTTTGAAACCGCTATTCTTCTTGATATTGCTGATACTTTACAGCCTGCAAACTCGGATGTTTATTATTACAACAGCCTCGCCTTTTTTGCGAAATCGGATTACAACAGTTCTATAGGTAATTTAAATAAAGCAATTGTGTTAAATGGAAAAAATCCGGTTTTGTTTTTTCAACGAGGCAACGTTTATAGATCAACGAGCCAATATCAAAGTGCCATTAGCGATTTTACAAAAGTAACTCTTACACAACCAAATAATGTATTGGCATTTTTATACAAAGGCCAATGCGAACTTGAGCTTGGCAATTTTAAAAACTCAATTAAAGATTTTAAAAAAACCCTACTACTTGAACCAACAAATAATGAAGCTAAAAATTTATTACGTCAGGCCGAGGCAAAATTTTATGCTGCTAATAAAGAGAGCGACGCGCCGCAAATACGCATTAATTATCCAACGATTGATAATAGCAATTTTACAAATATTTATGTTAATCAAATAACGCTTTTAATTGAAGGGCAAATTACTGATAAAAGCACCATTAAATCAATAATAGTTAACGAACAGGAAAAAGATTTTGACAAAGATGCTACAAATCCCGATTTTAAATTTACACTTCAAACAGAAAATTTAACGAAAGTTGATATCACAGTTACCGATATTTATAATAACGCAACAACAAAAACAATTAAAATTGGGCGTATCGTTAGCGAAACCCGTGCCATAGTTAATTTGGAAGGTATAATTTTAAGCAACGATGCATCGCACCAACCGCTAATTGATAAAACCATTTATTTAACCAACGAAAAAGGCGAACAGTTTTATGCAGGTAAAACTGACAGTAAAGGCTATTTTATATTTGAGAATTTGCCAATAGATAAAAATTATTTAATTGAAGTAGAAGAACCGGATGTAGTGTTAAGGCAAACAGGCTTTACACTGGCTGATAAAGCAGGCAGGCCGGTTATGAAGTCATCGCAATCAACCAATAAAGCAAACAGTTTTTCGTTTGAATTATTGCAGGTTGATGCCGCAAATATGAATTTAATGAGTATCGATGATCTACCTTTAATGATAACACTTTCCGGACGGCTAATGGGTTCTAACGGAAGTCAGTCTCCACTTGCAAATATCGCGTTGCAGCTTGTAAAAAGCACAAATGAAGTTGTTATAAAAAAAACCGATGAGAATGGTTATTTTATGTTTTTAAATTTGAAACCTAATGAAGATTATACGTTTAAAGTAGACGCAGAAGAAGCTAAAAAAATTGCCGGCAATAAAATAATTATTTTAGATCGTCGCGGACAGGTTCTTAAAATTATTTTAAAAAACGACGCCGGCGCTTTCGAATATAAAATGCTAAATGTTGAGCGCACTCAGTTAACGTCAATCACTGAACCGGATCCATGGGAAAACTTAACGTTTAATGTTAAAGCAGGAAAACAATATTCTATTATCGAAAATATTTATTACGAGTCGGGCTCGTTTGTGTTTCCTAAATCTGCGGAACCGATTTTAGAAAAAGCAATAACAGCTTTAAAAGCAAATTCTAAATTAACTTTACAGGTAGAATCGCACACCGATGCATTAGCCAGTGATGAATTTAACCTTGACCTTTCTCAAAAACGCGCGCTCAATGTTGTTGAATATATTCAGAGTAAAGGCATTGAGAAAAAGCGTTTGGTAGCAAAAGGTATGGGCGAAACAGCCTTAACAAACCGTTGTGCAAATGGTTTTGATTGCTCCGATGCCGAACATAAACAGAACCGCAGAACAGTGTTTAAATTGATAGCGAATTGATTTATGAAAGATTATATTTTAATGTAGTTACGCTGAATTTGTTTCAGGATCTCCTAAAGAATAATTAAGGTTTGAAAGATGTTGAAACAAGTTAAACATGACTTAGTAAATAGTTGATGTGGTGCAATCAATACATTGAAAGAACTTTATAGATTTGTGCTTCCGTAATGCCGGTTCGCAATTTGTATTTGCCAATAGAATTAGGTAACGCAAAATTCAAATTTCCGTTTGTATTTTTTTTATCGTGATGAATGTATTCCAACATCAACTTTTTAACTTCGGCGTTAAGCGTAATTTTGGAATAAATTGAATGTATATAATTTTCAATTTCATTTAATTCTTTTTTAGAAATAGCTTTTAATTGCTGCGCAAGCATACTTTCAATCACCATTCCAAAAGCCACCGCTTCGCCATGCAACATATTTTTATCCAGTTTCAAAGAAGCGCTCTCAAAAGCATGCCCAATGCTATGTCCAAAGTTTAGTGATTTACGAATATCTTGTTCGTACACATCATTTTTTACAATATTATTTTTCAATTCAATGGCATGTACTATTATTTTTTCGGAGTAAAAATGTTTTACTGCACACGTTTTCTTTATTTTATTCCAAAACGCGTTATCCGCAATTAATGCAATTTTTATAATTTCGGA
>JAYTBK010000303.1:0-3716 GCA_043737035.1 Bacteroidota bacterium
GTTGTTTTTTATATAGGCCATGCGCGCGCTTTTAATGGGCACATCGGCTACGTCTTCCATAACGGCTTCAAATAATTGTTGCTGCTGTTGTTTCGTTAAAGATGGCGCATCGCTTGTAACCGAATCCAACAATAAATTCAAAGTAATTTCCGGAGCATTTACATAATCGCACAACTCAACAACACACTCTGCAAAATTAAAACCATAAATTTCTTTTCGGTTCGTAATTTTTTTTATTTGAAGACTATCACCATTTGCGATAAAGCCTGCTTCGGACTTTTCATCAAGCCAAAAATAATTATTCTTTACAACCATCATTAAATCGCCGCCACACAAATCATCATCCATATAGCGTACGCGAGCCCTTACCGATTGGTTAAATAAATTTGCGCGTTTATTACTACGGGTAACTATTAGTACATCATTAAAACCGTAATTGCTGTAAGCATTATTTAAAGCGTCTTCCAGTTCTTCACCACTCAGCCGAATAACATCTGCATATGGTGTAAGTTTTGGAAATTCGTTCTCAAACGCACTTATGCACTGACGCAAATGCGTAGCATTTTTTAAAATTCCACTGGAGTTTTGTTGCCGTGCAACTTGTAATAATTCAACATGCTTTATATGTAAATGATAGGCAGATTTTAAATATTCAATATTTAACGCCGGACTGTCAGCGCTACCTACCGGCGGTAATTGTGCTGTATCTCCAACCAAAATTAATTTACAGTTATCGCCGCTAAATACATATTCTAGTAAACTTTCTAGCAGACTCGCATAAACCGATTCTGAGTTTGGATTATCTAACCCAATCATCGATGCCTCATCAACAATAAAAATGGTGTTCCGGTGTAAATTTTCGGCAAGCATAAATGTTACTCCGCCATCATGCGTTGGCAGTTTTCTAAATATTTTTTTATGAATGGTGTGTGCGCTTTTTTGGGAATAGCCCGAAAGTACTTTAGCAGCCCTACCTGTTGGTGCAAGCAATACACTTCGCCATTTAAAAGTTGGTAATGTTTTTGATAACGCAGCAACCATGTTTGTTTTTCCGGTTCCTGCATAACCCTTTATTACCATTATTTCTCTGTCCTTTTTTTCTAATATAAAATCAGACAACATTGAGATAAGAGTCGATTGATCACTGTTTGGTGTAAAATTTAAATAGCTTAAAAATACGGTAATGAAATTGTTACGTGGGCTAATATTCAAAGTAGTAGTCTCAATTATTAGTCGCCTCCTTTAACAGTATTTGTTTTAAATTAATTCTAATGTAGATGATGTAATAATTATTTTTTTTCAATCCAATCACCATGCATTTTTATTAGGTCAATTAATTCGTCAACCGCGTGCTGACTCGGTACATTTTTTTTAATAACTTCTTTACCTTTGTACAACGAAATTTTCCCAACACCAACACCAACGTAACCATAATCGGCATCGGCCATTTCACCAGGGCCATTAACAATACATCCCATTATCCCAATTTTTATTCCTTTTAAATGATCTGTTCTCTCACGTATTTTTTGCGTTGTTTCCTGTAGGTCGAACAGCGTGCGGCCACAGCTAGGGCAAGAAATATATTCTGTTTTACTAATGCGCGTTCGCGTGGCCTGTAAAATGCCAAACGCCGTTGAGTTAGTTACTTGAGGTGATGTGCATTTAGTTTGTTTTAGCCAAATCCCGTCGCCCATTCCGTCTAGTAACAAGGCCCCTGCTTCAGTAGAAGAATTTAGTTGAAAATCCTCTTCAGAAATGGATGTGTATGTTCTTTTAATTATTATGGGAAATGTAAGTTGATACTCTGCAAGTGAAATAAACAACCGCCGCAATTCGGCCATTGCATGTGAGTTATTTGTTTCGATGACAAAAACCACATTTTTATGAATTTGTATTTTTTGGGCAAATTGTGCCGTTAACACGTGGTGTGTAATCACAACAAAATTTAATTGGGAGTGTACCGATTCGTTATCCAAAAATTCTTCACCAAAAAATAACGGGTGTTGCCTAACAGGATTTTCTATTTCTTTCCATGTCTGGGAATTGTATATAATTCCTAATGTTCCCGGAATCTCGAAATCAACATAATTATTTCCTGCAAAAATGTAATCGCATGCAAGTTCCGTTAAATTCCATTTATCAAGCGGAACAGAATAATGATATCCTACCGGGAAAAATGTAGCCTCATTTATTGTTCCCCTCATGCTAAAATCGGCCACAACCCGCGGAACGTTATGCCCTCCAAAATTTTCAACCACTATGGTTTCCCTTCTTTTGTATTCGTAAGGATTGTAAGGAAGAAGTAATTTACGGTGTTGTGATTTAATTTCTTCAATAGGTATGTGAGTATAACGGTTAGCGTACTTACTTACTAAAGCTCTAGCCACCGGAATTTCAAATTCTGGCTCTTCGGTTAACGAAACCCTTATCGTATCGCCTAAACCGTCTTCCAACAAAGTACCTATGCCAACAGCCGATTTTATTCTTCCATCTTCACCATCACCGGCTTCTGTTACACCTAAATGCAATGGATAATTTCGATCGGTTTCTATCATTTTTTGAACGAGTAGCCTGTATGCCTGCACCATAACTTGTGTATTACTTGCCTTCATGGAAATAATAATGTTGTGGTAATTAAGGTCTTCACATATCCTTAAAAATTCAAGCGCTGATTCTACCATACCCAAGGGAGTATCGCCATACCGGCTCAAAATCCGATCGCTTAGCGATCCGTGGTTTGTACCAATTCGCATGGCAGTGCCATATTCTTTGCAAATGTTTACTAATGGAGTAAAACGCTGCCTGATCCTTTCTAATTCTTTTTCATAGGCGAAGTCCGTATATTCAATTTCCTCAAATTTTTTCTTGTCAGCATAATTCCCGGGGTTAACCCTTACCTTTTCAATAACGCGTGCGGCATATTCAGCGGCATTTGGCGTAAAATGTATATCTGCAACTAAAGGCGTATGGTAACCCGCCGCAACCAATTCTTTTTTTATGAACTCTAAATTTTTAGCTTCATTCATACTTGGCGCGGTAATTCGTACTAACTCACAACCTGCTTCTATCATCCGTATACTTTGTGCCACTGTGGCTTTGGTATCCATGGTATCGGTAGTGGTCATACTCTGCAACCGAATAGGATTATTCCCGCCAATTCCAATAGCACCACATTTAACCTCGCGTGTTACAAATCGTTTATATTCGGTTAAACTATTAGAGTATGGAAAGTATAGTTTCATTTCATTATTAGCCCGCAAATTTCGCGGATTTTTTTGCTGATTTTTTTCTGCTCGGATCTGCGATATCTGCTTAACGTATTTTAAAAAATCTTGTATAATACCGGTTTACTCGGACTTGCATCGTTTTCAAAACTTGCTATTTGTAGGTTTAAAATATACGTACCGTCTAAAATTTCGTTGTTCACATAAATTAATTCTGTGATAGTTTTGTTCAATTTTGTATCTTCCGGATAATTCCAAAATGCATGATGGCCTAATAGTTTTCCATCGTCGTTTTCTTTGTCGATAGAAGGCATATCGATAAGCAAATGCTGTACACCAATCTCATTCAAAAATACGATAGCTTCCTCTAAAATATACGGCGGATTTGTATTTGAATATTGCATCGTTAATTTGTTTAATCCGTTAGAAAGCGTGCGGATGATCAAGGCCTCCGGTTTGGAAGTTTCCAGTGCATCCAACAAATGATGCTTT
>JAYTBK010000304.1:0-18668 GCA_043737035.1 Bacteroidota bacterium
TAAACACTTTTCCCAATAGTTTTAATTTCTTTTTCGAGCAGCTTGAAACCGGTTTTCCATTAAAAGGAACATGGCACAGCGAAGTTTTTAAAAACAGTAATCCTATAATAGTAGAGCTCGGTTGCGGGCGAGGCGAATATACCATAGGTCTTGCCGCCACTAATAAAAATAAAAATTATATTGGTGTTGATATTAAAGGTAATCGGATATGGACGGGGGCCAAACACGCGCTCGATAACAACCTTACAAATGTTGCATTTTTACGCACACGCATCGATTTTATTGATCAATGTTTTGCGGCCAATGAAGTTTCAGAAATCTGGATAACATTTCCGGATCCACAACCCCAAAAAACGCGCGAGCGAAAACGCTTAACTAACCACCGCTTTTTTTTAGAACGGTACAAAAAGTTATTAAAGCCGGGCGGCATCATTCATGTAAAAACCGACAGTACTAATTTTTATGATTACACCATGCAGGTAATTGCCGATAACAAGATTAACCTGCTTTTTGCAACGGATGATCTTTACAGTAATTGCCCCGTTGGCCGCGAAGAACTCACCGAAATAAAAACGTATTACGAAGGTTTATTTACCGCTAAAGGTCACAACATTAAATACTGCTGTTTTAAATTAGATTAATATATTTACAAGATGTTATCGCTTTTTATTACCTGGAACCCGAGCCCCGAAATGTTTACCATTCCTTTTATCGATTGGCCGGTGCGTTGGTATGGGTTGTCTTGGGCGCTAGGTTTTATGGGTTGTCATTTTTTTATGAATCGTGTTTTTAGGGCAGAGAGGCGGACTGATAAACAACTCGATTTATTAACACTGTATATTGTATTAGGCACAATTTTAGGGGCCCGCATTGGCCATTGTTTTTTTTACGATTTTGCCTATTATTCCAACCATCCATTAGAAGTGTTTAAAATTTGGGAAGGCGGTTTAGCCAGTCATGGCGGTGCAATAGGCATTATTGCCGGCATGTGGCTGTATTGCAATAAAACAAAAGAGTACTGGCTTTGGCTTTTCGATAGGTTGGTTGTAGTTGTGCCTTTTGCATCATTTATGATCCGGTTTGGGAATTTAATGAACTCCGAAATTGTTGGTAAACAAACTAATGTACCCTGGGGTTTTAAATTTTTAAATAATGATGAGGATAAAATAAATTTAATAAGTAACAACATTCAAATTCCTGTAAGGCATGCCACACAATTATATGAGGCGTTGTTTTATGTGTGCTTGTTTGTTTTATTTTATTGGCTATGGAAATATAAACGCAATCAATTTGGCAAAGGTTTTATGTTTGGCTTATTTTGTATAGCAATGTTTAGCTTTCGGTTTTTTATGGAATTTTTAAAAGAAAACCAAGTTAGTTTTGAAGACGCCATGCCATTAAACATGGGACAAATTTTAAGTGTACCTTTTGTTTTAATAGGTGTTTTTATGGTATTGAGATCATTTAAACAAGAAAAACATACATTACCAACCTTATGAATTTATTAAACATATTTAGCGCAGATACCACAACAGAAACAATTAGCCGGATAAATAAGTTGGCAAAAGATACAAAACCACAATGAGGTAAAATGAACGCCGCGCAAATGTTGGCTCATTTGAGCATTCCTTAGGAAATGGCTCATGGTCGAAAACAATCAAACCCTTCTTTTTTTGCTAAATTGATGCTTAAATTATTTGTAAAAAACATTGTAGTTGGCGATAAACCATGTCCTAAAAATTCACGCGCTTCACTTGATTTTATTGTTGCCGACCAACGCGATTTTGAAAAAGAAAAAGCAGTACTTACTTCTAACATTAAAGAAACCGAAGCAAAAGGCGCGTCATTTTTTGGAGGCAAAGAAAGCGGTGCTTTTGATAAACTTACATCCAAAGAATGGAACACTCAATTTGGTAAACATTTAGATCATCACCTTGCTCAATTTGATGTTTAGCAAGACGTTTGTTTTTATTCCGTTAATTGGATTAATGTTGAGGCTTGCGAAATTCTATGGTTTCGATTCTTCTTTGTCTTGATTTTTCTAGCCACGAATGCGATCCTTTGAAAATGTAACGAAAAGGATTTGCCACCTGCAGAGTTGTATGTTAAAAACTCAATCAACTATTAGCACTAAATACAATTCAACGCATTTTTTATTAATTATATTTACATGAGGCGCAAAAAGTCTCTCTAAAATTATAATGGCAAAATCTAAAAAAAAACAAACCAAACGCTACTTATTTGAAGAAGTACTTGCCTTTTTAAAACACAATTCGGATAAATCTTTTAATTATAAACAGCTTGGGTCGGCTATGGAAATTGATAATGAAGCCGATCGCTTTTCGTTACTCGAAACACTTGAAGAACTCAAACATCAAGGCTTTGTTAATGAAAAAGAGGTTGGCAAATACCAAGCTAAAGACTCTAAAACACATGTAACCGGCATCATTGATTTTACGACGCAAGGGTCGGCTTATGTTGTCATTTCTGCCGATGAACCTGATGTATTTATTCCGTTCCGTAAAACCCGTGATGCTATGCATGGCGATTTGGTTAAAGTGACAGCATCGGCGCCACGCGGCAAAAATAAACCCGAGGGCGAAGTGGTTGAAGTAATAAAACGCAACAAGACAAAGTTTGTGGGAACTATTCAAATTAACCCAAAATTTGCCTTTGTAGTACCCGATTTTGGTAAAGTGCATGTTGATTTTTTTGTTCCGCTAAACGAAATTAATGGCGCGGAAAATGGACAAAAAGTATTAGTGGAAATGACCGACTGGCGCAAAGGTTCTGATAATCCAAACGCTAAAGTTATTGAAGTTTTTGGTAACCCGGGCGATCACGAAACTGAAATACACGCAATAATGGCCGAGTTTGGTTTGCCAATGGATTTTACTCCGGAAGTAGAAGCTGCTGCTAAAAAACTCGACACTCAAATTAAAGAAGATGAAATTGCAAAACGCCGCGATTTTAGAAAGATAACAACGTTTACAATTGATCCTGTAGATGCAAAAGATTTTGACGATGCCTTGTCGCTTCAAAAATTAGAGAATGGAAATTGGGAAGTTGGTGTGCACATTGCCGATGTAACGCATTATTTAAAGCCGCACACTATTTTAGATGATGAAGCTGTAAACCGCGCCACATCGGTATATTTGGTAGATCGCTGCGTGCCAATGCTACCCGAAGTGTTAAGTAATTTTGCGTGTTCGCTGCGCCCACATGAGGAAAAATATTGTTTTAGCGCCGTGTTCGAATTAACTGATAACGCGCAAATTGAAAAACAATGGTTTGGTAAAACCGTAATATACAGCGACCATCGTTTTAGTTACGAGGAAGTGCAAACTATTATTGAAACGGAAGATGGCCCATATAAAGATGAAATTTTAACTTTGGATCGATTGGCAAAAATTCTTCGCGCCGAACGCACCGCCAAAGGTTCTATATTTTTTGATAAAGCAGAAGTTAAATTTCAGCTTGATGAACACGGCGCGCCAACGGGTGTGTTTTTTAAAACACAAAAAGATGCCCATAAATTAATTGAAGATTTTATGCTACTCGCCAATAAAAAAGTGGCCGAATTTTTAGGAAAGAATAATAAATCCGAGGATCAAAAAGAAAAAGGAAATAAGCAAAACGATAAAAACGATAAATCTTCGGATGCTGTTGTTTACCGTGTACACAACGTGCCAAAGGATGAAAAATTAATGGAGCTTAATAATTTTGTTGAACGATTTGGCTATTCAGTTGCAGTTGGTAACCCGCAAAAAACGGCACAATCTATTAATAAACTGTTGCACGATGTAAAAGACAAAAAAGAACAAAGCATGATTGAGCTACTAACGGTTCGCAGCATGCCTAAGGCAATTTATACAACAAAAAACTCGGGGCACTATGGTTTGGGTTTCGATTTTTACACCCATTTTACTTCGCCAATACGCCGTTATCCGGATGTAATGGTACACCGGCTTTTAGAAGCCAAATTAAATCACGCACACTATTTAAAAACTGATGAGTTAGAGAACCTTGCCAAACATTCCTCTGAAATGGAAAAGCTGGCAGCTGATGCCGAACGAGCTTCGGTAAAATATAAACAGGTAGAGTTTTTAAAAGACAGGATCGGTCAGGTTTTTAAAGGAGTAATAAGCGGCGTAACCGAATGGGGAATTTTTGTTGAAATTGTTGAAAATAAATGCGAGGGCCGTGTAAGCATTCGTGATATAAAAGATGATCAATATACATTTGATGAAGATAATTACCGCATTGTAGGGAGACGCACAGGCCGCATTTACACCTTAGGAGATAGCGTAATGATAAAAGTAAAACGTGCCGATTTAATTAAAAAACAACTCGATTTTGATTTTGTGAGTTCGCTGGAAACAAAACCGGAAAAAGAAGATATTAGAAATCCGAAACGTTATAAAAAACGCAAGTAAGTTTTGTTTTTTACAAATTAAACCAAGGACGAATTAATTTTTAACGGTTAATAAATTAAATAATACTATTTCTCAAAAACTTAATACTTTTTAGAGAATAGCCCTAAATAACAAAAACAACGAGCCCGAAAGAATAATTGTTACCGGCAGCGTTAGCACCCAAGCTAATAAAATATTTGTAATGGTGCTGCGTTGTAAGTTTTTTAAACCTTTTTTTGCAACCATACTCCCCATAATACCCGAGCTTAACATGTGCGTTGTACTTACAGGAGCTTTAAATGCTGTAGCAACGCCAATTCCAATGGCTGCAACAATTTCGGCAGAAGCCCCTTGCGCGTAGCTCATGTGCTGTTTACCGATTTTTTCGCCTATTGTTTTTACTACTCTTTTCCAGCCAATCATTGTTCCTAATCCCAAACAAATAGAAATCATAATAATTACCCACGACGGCGCAAACTCTACTAATTTTTTCGCTCCCTCAATTTCCTTTTTAATTACTTCCGTATCTGCTTTCGAAATGGCTACATTATCACTCTTCATTAATTTTTCAGCACTTTTTGTAACTTTCACTACATCTTTCCTTACTTCAAATCGGTTTGCTTCAATAACTTCGCCGGCGTTTAATACTGTTCCTGTAACCTGAGCAAAATGCTGCGCGTGTTTCTTAACAAGATAGAAATTTTTAAATTCTTCTTTTCCAAATTCGGTGGTATCTGTTGCTGAAATAATTTTTTCTATTACCACCATACTTTTAGTAATGGGTTGCAAACTTATTTCACTGTTTAAAGAAAATAGAGCGGGCATCGTAGCAATTAAAATCATCATCACTAAACCCACGCCTTTTTGCCCGTCGTTTTGTCCGTGGAAAAAACTGACGAGTCCGCATGTGGCCCAAAGCAATATTCGTATACCAATTGGCGGAACCTTGCCGGGAATTGGTTCTTTGTAAAAAAGATCGTTTTTTAATATTCGTTTAAAAATAAACATTACTACAATTGCCGCTGCAAATCCTGCAAAAGGCGATAGTAAAAGCGCCCAACCTGTTTCTTTTGCTTTATCCCAGTTTACGGCGCTTGCTCCGGTATTGCCTGGCAAAAAATAAAATGCTAATCCAATTCCTAAAATCGACCCTATTAATGAATGGGAACTCGACGCCGGCAAACCAAAATACCAAGTGCCAACATTCCAAACAATAGCTGATAGTAAAAGGGCCATAATCATGGCAATGCCGTGGTAAACATTACTATCAACCAAAACTTCCATTGGCAAAAGGTTTACAATTCCCATGGCTACACCTATTCCACCGGTCATTACGCCAATAAAATTTAAGGCACCGCTGTACACAACTGCAGTTGTGGGTTTCATTGAATTGGTATAAATTACGGTGGCAACCGCATTGGCAGTATCATGAAAACCGTTAACAAACTCAAAGGCACAGGCCAGAAATAAACAAATGATGAGGAAAACCAATAAACTCGTTGCCATAAAAAATTTTTACAAAAGTAATAGGTATAGTGTTTTGAAGTGTTAAGCTAAGGTTAACAAGTTCTTTTATACAAACTTACGATTGGCTTATTTTAACGTGATGGTAAATTTTTGAATTTAGCAATCGATTTTGTTAAGACGGTCTAAATGTCTTCCGCCTTCAAACTTTTCGGTTAAAAAAGAATCTACACATTTAACTGCTTCATCAAAACTTATATATCGTGCCGGCAGAGTTAAAATATTAGCGTCATTATGTTGTCGCGCTAATACAGCAATTTTTTCGTTCCAACATAAAGCTGCTCTTATACCAATGTGCTTATTAGCTGTTATATTAATACCATTTCCGCTTCCGCAAATTAAAATTCCTTTTTCTGCTTCGTTACTTAAAACCGCAAGGGCAACGGCATGACCAAAATCGGGATAATCGGCGCGTTCATCACTATAACAACCCTTATCAATAACGGTAATATTTTTACTGTGTAAATACGGGATCAGTTGTTGCTTTAATACAAAACCGGCGTGGTCGCAGCCTATTGCTAAAATCATAAATTTTTTTTAAAGGTATGGTTTTCTATAATATATGTTTGCACATATTTTATGTACCCAAAACAAGTTTAAACAAGTATGATATTAAAATCAAAACAATGTTAAGTAATAGTAATAAGCGTTAATTAACACTCATAACTCTTAGTGCTGATAATGAATGATTTATACAGCCGGGTAATTAACAAATTGTTGTGTAATACTATTTTTTTGGTTAACAAGTTAATGTAATTAAAAGCTGCTTTGTTAATAGCAACTTTACTTAGTTTAGTATTTCATTAAACATAATTTAATTTTAAAAACTATTGGAGTGGTTATACACTTTTAACCACATAAAAATTCTCTCATTGTAGTAAAACTTACGCACAAATACTCACGCGTTCTGTTTGTTCATCAAACTGCAAAGAGTTAACATACAATTATATATAAAAAATATTGAGTGCAATAATTGTTAATACGTTGTTAGTTGTCGAAAAACCTACTAAACAAAAGCTTATTTTTACACTGTGCTAACAGCTTATAATAACAACCATTAATTTAATTTTAAATATTTTAATATTATTATATAATGGATTTGGGAAAAGGGTACCTCGAAAAAAAAATTGATCCATCGCTTGATTTATTCAAAGAGATTTCGCATCTTAAGAAAGAGAAGAACGCCATCATACTTGCCCACTACTACCAAGATGCTGATATACAAGACATTGCGGACTATATTGGTGACAGTTTAGGTCTCGCTCAACAAGCCGAAAAATCATCCGCTAACATTATTTTATTTGCCGGTGTTCATTTTATGGCAGAAACGGCTAAAATTCTAAGTCCAAAAACAAAGGTTTTAATTCCCGATTTAAAAGCAGGTTGTTCATTAGCTGATTCTTGTCCACCCCACGAATTTTCGGCTTTTAAAGCTGAACATCCTAACCACGTTGTACTAACCTATGTAAACTGCACTGCCGAAATCAAAGCATTGTCAGACGTTATTGTAACCTCTACAAATGCGGTACAAATTGTAGAGTCTTTTCCTAAAGATCAAAAGATTATTTTTGCTCCCGATAAAAATTTAGGTGCATACATCAATAAAATTACAGGCCGCAACATGGTTTTATGGAATGGCGCTTGCATGGTGCACGAAATTTTTAGCTTAGAAAAACTTATTAAATTAAAGGTTCAACATCCAGCAGCATTTATATTGGCTCATCCAGAGTGTGAAGCAGCTATATTAGAACATGCGCATTTTATTGGGAGTACAACGGCTCTATTAAATTACACTAAAAAAAGTAAAGCGCAGCAATTTATTGTGCTTACTGAAACTGGTATCATTCATCAAATGCAAAAATATAGTCCCGACAAAACTTTTATTCCTGCGCCACCCAACAATAGTTGCGCTTGTAACGATTGTCCTTACATGAAACTAAATACCATTGAAAAAATATATAACACGTTAAAATACGAGCAACCCGAATTATTAATGAGCAGCGAGTTAATTGAAAAATCGCGTAAACCAATTATGCGTATGTTGGAGCTATCGGCGCAATTTAGCCTGTAAATTTCATGGTACCAATTATATCATTTAAATTAGAAGTTTAGTAGTGTACGATGCAATTATAAATTCTTTTCATCAAGATAAAATTACAGTGAATAAACGTTGCAATATTTCTTTTTTTTCAGTGTTTAGTGGTTTATTTATTCTCATAAATTCGCCATTAAGCATACTATACGCGCAAACTGCTACGCCTAATGGATTTAATGTTTTTTACTATGATAACGGTGCAAAATCATCGGAAGGAACGATGCTTGATGGAAAGCCTGAAGGTTACTGGAAAAACTATTATAAAAACGGTAAATTAAAAATTGAAGGTAATCGTAAATTTTTTTTATTAGATAGTGTGTGGAAATTTTATACCGAAAAAGGGAAAATAACTAAAGCTGTAAATTATAGAGAAGGAAAAAAAAACGGTTACACTTTAAATTATGACACCAACCAACGAGTTAGCAATAAAGAGTCGTTCAGCAATGATATAAAACAAGGCCTTGCATATGCTTATTATCCATCGGGTAAATTAAAATCGCTTACACCCTATTTAAAAGGGCGTCCGGATGGGTTGGCTTATGAGTTTGATGAAGACTCAACTATTATTTCAATTATAAAATATCAGGCCGGAATTTTGGCAAATGCCGAACGAATAAACCGAAAAGATGAAAACGGTAAAAAACAGGGTGTGTGGAAAGAATTTTATGATAATGGAATTATAAAAGAAGAAAAAAAGTTTAGAGACGATGCTGTTGACGGTTATGTAAAATCTTACGATAAAGAAGGAAACCTAAGCAACACCGAAAAATTTAATAACGGAAAGCAGGTAAAAAATGCACCCGAACTTGCAAAGCTTGATGTTTATAAGGATTTTTACGATGATGGAACGCTAAAATATGAAGGCGGTTACATTAACGGAATGCCTGTAGGAACTCACTATCACTACAAATTAAAATACATTTGCGATTCGTTACCCGTTGCGCGGGATGATACAAGTGATGTAATGATTAAAAAACAAATTTGCAGAAA
Source organism: Bacteroidota bacterium (assembly GCA_043737035.1). Lineage (GTDB taxonomy): Bacteria > Bacteroidota > Bacteroidia > B-17B0 > Aurantibacillaceae > UBA4416. The sequence goes on from JAYTBK010000304.1 coordinate 9,025, forward strand.
TCGTCCTATTCCCGATTCTGCCATTGTATTTAACGAAGGGATTAAAACCGATTACGGCGCAGTTGATAGTTTGCGTAACCGTGTTGGTATTTGGAGCGAATATTTTAATACCGGTGAGTTTAGGGCTAAAGGACTGTATGCAAACGATAAGCGTGTTGGAGATTGGATTTTTTACTATGCTAACGGCAAAGCAGAACAAAAAGGAAAGTATGATAAAAAAGGGCGTGCCCAAGGCGAATGGAAATGGTTTTATGAAAATGGTTCTTTAATGCGTGAAGAAACCTACGTAAACAACTTGCGCGACGGCTTGATGACAGAATACACCGAAGATGGCAAAGTAATTACCAAAGGTGAGTTTGTTGAAGACCAACAGCAAGGCATATGGGTTTACGAAACTGCCGAATATAAAGAAATTGGAAAATATGTGGATGATAAACCTGATAGCCTTTGGAAACGTTATTATATGCCAAAAGAAAAATTAAGATATGAGGGCAGATTTTTAAATGGCGATGAAGATGGAGTACACACTTGGTATTATGCCAATGGCCGCAAAATGGCACAGGGCAGTTATTCGGGAGGTATGCGGCAAAATGATTGGCGATTTTATGATGAAGGCGGCTATAATTACCTAACCATTTTTTATGAAAATGATATAGAAGTAAAATTTCAGGGAACAAAAGTAACTCCAACGTTTGAAGAAAGCATTAGAGTTTACTCGCAACCTGCAACTAAAAAACCTGATAAAATCATTTTAGATAAAGAAAATCAAAATGACACGCAGGATAAAAACTAACATAACGCAAGGGTTATCCGCGAAGGATTTAAAAGATTATAACCTTAACGACACCACAATCGCCTCTGTTTTAAAAAACTTGCCTGTGGCGGTTGTTATATTTAATAACAGCCGGTTGTTGTATTTAAATGATAGAGTGCTTGCACTTTTATTGCCGCCTAAAAACAAAAAAAATGACATTAGTAATCAATCAGTTTACGATTACATTTTGCCACAGTATCATAAACCATTTAAAACCTATAATGCGCTTATTTTATCCGGTAAGGAATCTCAGCCTTTTGAGCTTAAAATAAAAAATGGCAAGAACGAAATTTTAGATGTCGAATTTACATCGAGCGCCACTATTTTTAATAACAAGTCGGCCATACAAAGTGTTATTACAAACATTAGTAGTAAAATTAAAATTACTAACCAGCTTATTGAAACTGAAAACGATTTGCGCGTTATTTTACAAGGTATTGATGAGGTAGTTTATTATACAGATTTTTCTGCGGAAAAAAAATTGAAGTTTATTTCGCAAAAAGTACACGAAACATTTGGCGTAAATCCTGAGGTTTTTACTAAAAATTATGTAACAAGCAATTCCAATATTTTAAAACACATTCATCCCGATGATCTTAACTTTGTAAAAGAATGCGCACTTAAATTAAAGCGAGAAAAAAAACCACAAAGTTTCATTTACAGGTTTAAAAATTTTGAAACGAAACAATACCTGTGGCTTCAGGAACGGATCATCCCCCAATTTGGGCCAAACAAAACCTATATTGGTAATCTTGGGATTACACGCGATATAACTAAAGAAATAATTAAGGAACAACATCTTAAACAAAATGAAAAAACATTTAAGTTGTTGTCGCAAAATGCATCAGATATAATTTATTTGTATGAATTTAAGCCCGGCGGAAACTATACATATGTGAGCGACTCTGTAAAAAAGATATTGGGTTATTTGCCTTCTGATTTTTACAACGATCCGCTATTCGGAAATAAAATAATTTTTTCTGAGGATCAACATATTATTAAAAACTCGAACATTTTAATTAAGAAAAAAAGTGACGTTCGTAAAACACTTGATAAATCATTGTTAAGGTACGTAAAGAAAGATGGAACTCTGGCATGGCTCGAAACAAGGTATTCAACAATTAAAGACGCGCCTGGTAACATTGTTACCCTAATTGCCATTAGCCGCGATGTTACGAAAGAAAAAGAAGCTGAAATTTTAAGAAAAGAAACCGAAGAAAAATTTAAACTGATTGCAGAAAACAGTAACGATATCATATTCTTCTTTACCTATCATCCGCAACCAAAATACATTTATATTAGCCCTTCCATTAAAAAAATATTGGGCTACAGCGCCAATCAATTTTACAACAATCCATTGCTAGCACAATCAATGGTTCCCGATAAAAAATCCTATCGGGCATTTGAAGATGGGATTTCTAAATTACAAAAAAACAATACGCTTGCTTACACAACTTGCGAGTTTGAATACAAAACCAAAGCCGGAAAATTAATTTGGCTGGAAGATACTTACTCGCCCATATATGATAATGGTGGTAAAATAAAATTTATTTTAGGCGTTAGTCGCGATATCACCATCGAAAAAAAGTACCGAACTGAGCTCGAACAAAAAAGAAATGATTACCAAAATTTATTGGATTCGTCGCCTATAGGTATTTTAATACACTATAACGGAAAATGCATTTACTGTAATAAAACGGCTTTAAAAATTTTTGAAGAAGACAACGTTAACAGTCTTATCGAAAAAAATTTATTTAATTATTTCCATTTGCCAAAGCAGCGCAAAGTAGCTATCAGCCGCATGACGCGCGCATCAAAAGGTGAAGAGTTAACTGACCTGACTTATAAAATAAGAACAGCAAAAAACATTGTTATAGATATTGAGTTAAAAACGGTTCCTTTTATTTACATTGGGAAACAATGTGTACAAACTATTATCTCTAATCTATCCGACGAAAAAAAAATTGAAAAAGAACGCGTAAGAGCACTTGTAGCGGAAGATTTAAACCGCGAGTTAATTAAAGAAATAAACTACCGTAAAAAAATACAGCAAGAGCTGGTAACACAAACAAATAAATACGAAGCCATATTTGATAATACGTCCCATTTAATTTGGTCGGTCAACCGCAGTTTAGAGTACACATCGTTTAACAATAACTACTACAATTATATTAAAACTATTTTTGGTTTTACTGTAAAAATTGGAGATCATATTGGCGAAGTTAAAACAGCAACCAACCAAAATGTAAACTATAAATTTTGGGTGGATAAATACACTAAAGTTTTTTCTGATAAAAAAGATAATATAGTTGAGTATTTTGAAATAAGAAACACAGATGTAAACGGCAAAGAACATTTTAGGGAAATTTATTTACATCCAATTCGTCAACTCAACGGCGCCATTAACGAAATTGCGATCATAGCACAGGATGTTACAGATCGTAAACTTGCTGAACATAAAATATCTGATCAGGCTTCAAAACTTGAATCTATTTTTGAGAGTTCGGCACATCTCGTTTGGACTGTAGATTCAAATTTTAATGTAACATCTTATAATCATAATTTTGTTGAGGTTTTTTCATTCAATTACGGAATAAAGCCTCAATTGAACAAGCCAGTACATCTATACATACCAAAACAGCATAAAAGTGATTATCAAAATTATTGGTATCCGCTTTATAAAAAAGTATTTTCGGGCAGCTCTCTTAAGTTCGAGCGTAAGCAACAGAATGATAAGGGAAATGCGATTTATAAAGAAATATATTTAAATCCTATTCGTAACTCAAGCGGCGAAATTACTGAAATTGCTTGTTTGGCCCACGATATTACCGAAAATAAGCAGTTTGAAAAACAAATTGTTGAGCAATCGGCAAAACTTAAAGCTATTTTCGAAAGCGGCGATCAGTTGATGTGGACAATTGGGATGGATAAAAAATTAACTTCTTTCAATCAAAATTATTCAAAAGCAATTTTCGATTTATATGGCTATTATCCTGAGTTAGGTAAAACCATGCGTAGTGATAAAACGGCGGAGCTTCATAATATTTGGGATGATAGATATGTTGCAGCCTTTGATGGAAAACAAGTTGAATTTATTTCTGAGCGCACCAACCTTAGCGGAAAGAAAATTATACGCCAAATGCTTTTGTATCCAATTAAAGATAACGAAAATAAGGTAATCGAAATTTCAGGAATCGGCTTCGATATCACAGAAAATAAGAAGAACGAAGAACGGATTACACAGTCGCTTAAAGAGAAAGAAATACTTTTAAAAGAAGTTCACCACCGCGTAAAAAACAATATGCAGGTAATTTCAAGTATATTAAATTTACAGTCGTCGTACGTTAAGGATTCGTATGCATTAAATCTTCTAAAAGAATGTCAAAATCGCATTAAATCAATGGCTTTCATTCACGAGAGCCTCTATCAAACCAAAAATTTTGAGTCGGTAAATTTTTCTGAATACATCGCAACACTTACAAAAAATCTCGTCCACACCTATTCTATAAATGCAAAAAAAGTTAAACTTATTTTAACGCTTGATAGTTTGTACCTCAGTCTCGATTCGTCAATTCCATGCGGGCTGATAATTAATGAAATTGTATCTAATTCTTTAAAATATGCGTTTCCGGACAATAGAGATGGAATAATCTTTGTAACTTTGAAAGTCGAGAAAAATATAGTTAAAATTGAAGCAGGAGATAATGGAATTGGAATACCCTTACACATTGATGTAAAGCAAACAGAAACATTAGGTTTGCAATTGGTTGATACTTTGGTGGAACAAATAAATGGTACGTTAGTTTTAGATCGTACAAAAGGTACAAAATTTATAATTGAATTCAATAATTAAAATAATGGAAAATAACATTAATGTGTACATTGTAGAGGACGAAAGCATTGTTGCAAAGGATATACAAAACAGTCTTAAAAAACTCGGCTACAACGTGCTGGGCATAAGCAATAACGGCGTTGATGCTATAAAAAATATTGTTGATCTGGAGCCAAACATTGTATTAATGGATATCATGATTAAGGGCAATATGACCGGTATCGAAGTAGCCGAAACAATTAAAAAAGAGTATAACATTCCGGTAATATTTTTAACAGCTTACGCTGATGAAAGTACCTTGGCGAAGGCAAAAATTACAGAACCTTATGGTTATATTTTAAAACCTTTTAAAGAAATAGATTTGCATTCAACCATCGAAATGGCAATCTATAAACATAAAAAAGATACCGAAGTGCAAAAGGAGCGTGATTTCCTTTATTCTTTAGTAGAAAATAAAGATGATGCTGCACGCGATATTCTTTTTGTAAAATCAAATAGTCGCCTTGTAAAAGTTAATCTAAAAGATATTTTTTATGTTGAAGCGCTAAAAGATTATGTCGTGCTAAACACGCAGTACACACGCTACACCATTCACTCCACCATGAAGGATATTGAGAAAAAACTCGATAACGGCGATTTTATCCGTGTGCACCGTTCGTTTATTGCCCGTATCGACAAGATACAAACAATTGAAAATCAAACAGTTGTGTTGGAAGAAAATAAAAAAGTTATTCCAATTGGTGGTTCTTACCGCGATGAATTGCTTGCTAAACTTAATATGATTTAAAAACAAATTAAAGACAAAAGATGTAAGATCGTACTTGCAAATACAAATCTTGAGTCTTTTATCCTACTTCTTTGTAAAATTGAATTCCCAATACGACATAATTGTTGTAGGCGCCGGCCACGCCGGCTGTGAGGCCGCCGCTGCAGCTGCTAACATGGGTTCCAAAGTGTTGCTACTTACCATGAATATGCAAACCATTGCTCAAATGAGCTGCAACCCTGCAATGGGTGGCATTGCAAAAGGGCAAATTGTTCGTGAAATTGATGCAATGGGTGGCTATAGCGGCATTGTTTCCGATAGGTCAGCCATCCAGTTTCGAATGCTAAACCGCTCAAAAGGACCTGCCATGTGGAGCCCTCGCACACAAAACGACCGACAACTATTTGCCACTACTTGGCGCGAAATGTTAGAAACGACTCCAAACGTTGACTTTTGGCAAGACATGTGCCGCGAGTTAATTATTTCTAAAGATGGTAAAAACATTGAGGGAGTAATTACTCGAATGGGTTTAGAATTTAAAGCCAAAGCCGTTGTATTGACCAATGGTACATTTTTAAACGGCTTAATTCATTTGGGAGAAAAGCAAATTGGTGGTGGCCGTAGTGGCGAGTCTGCTTCATACGGGATTACCGAACAATTGGTTAGTTTAGGTTTCGAAAGCGGCCGTATGAAAACCGGCACACCTCCTCGTGTTGATGGGCGTTCTCTCGATTATAGTAAAATGGAGGAACAACCAGGCGACGATCAATATAGTAAATTTTCATATTTGGATGGCACTATTCCCCTCTCCTTTGGAGAGGGGCCAGGGGTGAGCCCACTACCCTGCCACATTACCTACACAAATAAAAATGTACACGATGTTTTAAAAACAGGTTTTGAAAAGTCGCCAATGTACTCGGGCAGAATTCAGGGATTAGGCCCAAGATATTGTCCGAGTATTGAAGATAAGATCACACGGTTTTCCGAGCGCGACAGGCATCAATTATTCGTTGAACCGGAAGGTTGGAACACGGTTGAAATTTACGTAAATGGATTCTCTACTTCGTTGCCTGTTGACGTTCAGCAAAAAGCAATGAGGCTAATTCCAGGATTTGAAAAAGCAAAAATGTTCAGACCTGGTTACGCGATTGAATACGATTATTTTCCCCCTACCCAATTGGGTTTAACCCTTGAAACAAAGTTGGTGAACGGTTTGTATTTCGCGGGACAAATAAATGGCACAACAGGTTACGAGGAAGCTGCGTGCCAAGGATTGATGGCGGGAATAAATGCGCATCTTAAAATTAATGATAAACCCAAACTTGTACTTAAACGCCACGATGCCTATATAGGTGTATTGATAGATGATTTAGTTACTAAGGGTACAGATGAACCGTACCGGATGTTTACATCGCGGTCCGAGTTCCGTTTACTTTTACGGCAGGATAATGCCGATGTGCGCTTAACGCCTCTATCACACTCTATCGGTTTATCCGGCGTGGATAGAATGGAAAAGGTGGAAAACAAAATCAAAAATTACAACTCACTCATTGATTTTTTTAAGAATACCAGCGCCGACCCTCTCGAAGTAAATCCATATTTGAGTGGCATTCAATCAACCCCGTTATCACAGAAACAGCGTTATTATAATGTTCTTGCGCGGCCAGACATACATATCAAGGAACTCGCAAAACATTGCTCGGATTTAAGAAAAATAATTTCTGTGCTTGACGACGATACAATTATGCAGGCGGAAATTTTAATGAAGTACGAAGGCTATATAGAAAGAGAAAAAGAGAATGCCGACAAGGCTGTTAAACTTGAGAATTACAAAATTAGGCGTGAATTTAACTACAAGGATTTGCCCAGCTTATCTTTGGAGGCACGGGATAAGTGGACGAAATTGAGGCCGGAGACAATAGGGCAGGCTAGTCGCATTTCAGGAATTAGTCCTGCCGACATATCAGTACTTCTAATTCATTTAGGAAAATAGTTCCACGTGGAACATCAAAATCAAACGACATGGTAGAAATCAAGAAATGTTTAGTTTGCGGATCCGAATCTTTCTTTCCGATCTTGCAGTGTGTAGATCATTCTGTATCCAAGGAAACGTTTGGCATAATACAGTGTAACTCGTGCTCATTTAAAGTTACAAGTCCGAGGCCATTAAACAATGAACTTGGCGCCTACTACAAATCGGAAGACTATGTGTCGCACAATAATTCCAATACAGGAATAATAAATAAATTATACCAACTAGTAAAAAAGCGCGCACTTAAAACAAAATTTGGCATTGTAAGGTCGTATGTTTCACGTGGAACAATTTTAGACTATGGATGCGGCACAGGTTCTTTCCTTTCGGTTTGTAAAAAAAATGGATGGGAAACGTTTGGTATAGAACCCGACGACGGAGCACGAAAATTAGCGTGTACTGAGACCGTGAACTTATTTCAGGATAAAACGACATTGTTAAGATTAGTTCCTGAACAGAAATTCGAAGTTATTTCTTTATGGCACGTTTTAGAACATGTGACCGACATAACAGAAACTCTCCAGTTTTTCAAAAGTAAATTGCAAAAAGAGGGAATTCTATTTGTTGCGGTTCCGAATGTAATTTCATATGATGCCTGTCACTATAAAGAGAATTGGGCAGCATATGATGTTCCCCGACACTTATATCATTTTGAAAAGAAAACAATTAAAGCTTTGGTTGAGCCTTTTGGTTTTCAATTGCGGGAAACGATACCCATGAAATTCGACAGTTTTTATGTTTCCATACTTAGCGAAAAATACAAATCCGGGAAGGTTGACATTATTAAAGGATTGCTTCTTGGTTTAAAGTCCAATTTATGGGCAAACAGTTCCGATAAATTCTCCAGCACAATTTACGTTTTTAGTCATAAATAATTATTGATTTTCTTTTGTCCGTCCCCACACCGAGACCTCTGTGCTTAACGTAACGGTATCCCCTGTAATTTTTAAATTGAACACCGTTTGCATTTATTTTTTAATCAAGTAATACTATGTTTAAATGTGTTATTGGAAAACCCTGTATATTTCCTGTTCACGATCGGAGATCAACATAAAGTATACTTCCAAGTAAATTTGGAATACAAATGCGCGGCAAACTGTATTTCTGCATATTATAATATTTTTCTCTTTCATAACACCCAAAGCGATAACACCCTCGCGATTCAATACAATTTTTTCGCACTCCAATCGGTCGAAACCGTCCGTGATCCGCTTAATATATTAGTAGGAAATAACGGGTTGGATATTGCTTATTATAGTATTGTTGAAAATGATAAGTCAAATCAATATTTAAAACATACCTACATTATCGTCCAACTAAAAAACATCCGTATGAACAAGCGGGTTTGCTTGTAGATTTGGAAGCATAAAAGCGCAACATATTGAAACTAATATTTATTACCTACAACGAGCGGTGGCCTTATCCATCAAAAACAAAAGGCAACTCAAAAAACAGAAAAATAAAATAATTGAATAGAAAAACAAGAAGTATTACAGATAGTATAAACTACTCCAAAAACAGACAAAACGCAATATTTACAACTGAAAAGAAAGTTAAAACCTATTTCGAGGAATCATTTGTGTTTTTTATGCCCAAAGACAAAGTAAGGAGCGACTTCTATTTTATTAAACCATCGACAAAAAAATAATTTAATATCAATTTGTTTGGCTGACTGTATTGGACTTCGTTTTCCAAGAGAATTTATGAGCATAATGTACATGCCATAATTAACGTTGTGATGATGATTTTGAGGAAGAAACCTTTCGAGTTCAGTATTAAAATTTAATGTATAGTATTCACTACGGGTTTTGCTCGATCAGTTTGGTGGAGAGAAATGTTCAATAAAAACCGATCACGGAAAGCATTTTTTTAATTATAAACAACTAGCCCAATTCACTTTGCCATTACCAAAGCAAAAAGAAAAGATCCATCAAGCCTTTAATCCTAAAAAGGCAACTTAGGCCAAGTTGATGATGGTTGCATCACTGGAATAAAAATTAAACGCTCCAAATTTTATTGTATTAAAGTCTTTTTTGTAAATTGAGCAGCTCTAATATGTTTATCAAGGAGTGCTTGATTCTATAAACTTTTGAAATAAAAAATAAATTAAATATGAATTACCGAATTGAGACTGACACGATGGGCGAAGTGAATGTGCCCGCAACCGCTTACTGGGGAGCACAAACCGAGCGGTCAAGAA
>JAYTBK010000305.1:0-8998 GCA_043737035.1 Bacteroidota bacterium
AATTAAACAAGGACATTATTAGTTTTAATTTATTTGATCAAAAGTTAAATAAACTTTATTCAGCGGAAATTGAAATGCCTTACTCGGAATATGAAATGAATAATCTCGATTACGAAATTGATTCGAGGGGGAATATTTACATGTTAGCAGAAGTGCGGGTAAATAATTCGGTAGACGGCGAAAAAAATAAAAGTGAAAAAGATGCGATGCGCTATGAGTTGATACGGATAAACCAAAAAAGCAACACGCTACAAGCGGTAAAAATAAATCTTGGTAACAAGTATACCAACTCCGTTCTACTGTCGGAAGATCTTCAACACAATATTGTAATTACCGGTTATTATTCGGATAAAAAAAACAGTGGCGGATCAAACGGGGCGTATATTATACGATTAGAATTAGGAAGCGATAATGGTGTAAAAAATTTAAATACAACGTTCTGCGAATTTCCGGCAGAAGTTTTGAAAGCGTACGAAACAGAGCGCGTAAAAAAGAAAATGGAGAAAAAAGATAAGGAAGGCGAATTGGAAGCATCCAACCTCACCTTTAGTAAATTAATTTTTAATGCCGACGGTAGTACTACAATAATTGGTGAGGAGTATTACGTGATTACACATACATATTACGATGGAAAAAATACCACAACTTCATATACTTATTACTACGAAAACATTTTAATTTTAAAAGCCGATAAAAACGGAAAAACACTTTGGTGTAATAAAATTCCAAAACTGCAATTTGGCGGAAACCCCTCCGACCTCTCTTTTCATCATCATTCTTTTAATAATGAAGATTATATTTTTTACCTCGATAACGTAAAAAATATTGATCTTAAATTAACCGAAACACCCTTTCCGCATTCGGCTGGAAGAGGCGGCTATTTGACCTGCGTTAAGATTGACCAAGCCGGAAAAATGACAAAAAAATCGATATTCGATATTAAAGACGAAGATGTAACTATCCGTCCTAAAAATTTTGAGTCGGTTAACAACAGTACCATCGTATCGAGGGTGCGCGCGCAGGGTGAATCCAAGATATTCAAAATAGAAATTAAATAATCTATCAGCAAATATCTAAACAGAAAATCCTAAGAATATTAATACCGTACGCTAAAGTGAAAACTTTTAATGTTGACAATAAAGACATTTTACTTCATACTACCATAAGAAGGTAAGGACATGATGTGTTCTTGTCGGACTTTTGAGATTTTTGAAAACACTTTAAAAAATGAACAGAAAACAGAGCTTACAAGGCTGGCATACAAATTGATATTTTTTTATAAATTATAATTATGTGGTGGCAGTATGTATTAGTGTTTTTGGGAGCTTTTGCCTTTGATATTGTTCCATTTCCATTTCTTCCAGCATTTACAATTATGATTTTTTTACAAATTTTATTTGATCTTAATTTATGGGCGGTTATATGCATTGGTGTGGCAGGCTCAATTCTTGGCAGATACCTTATGTCATTATATATTCCTCACATATCCAATAAATATTTTAAACAATCAAAAAACGAAGATGTTGAATTTCTTGGAAATAAAATGAAAGAAAAAGGATGGAAAAGCCAATTGGCTATTGTAGCTTATTCTCTGCTGCCATTACCCACTACGCCATTATTTGTTGCCGCGGGTATAGCAAAATTAAAACCACAATATATAATTCCCGCTTTTTTTGTAGGCAAATTTACAAGTGATACCATTGCTCTTACTATGGGGAAATACGCTTCTGAAAACATTGATAAGCTTAAATCTAATCTTACATCTTGGCAATCTATCTGCGGGCTTTTGGCGAGCCTGTTAATGCTTTGCGCTTTGCTGTTTATTGATTGGCGTAGTTTGATACAAAAAAAGAAATTTGTATTAAGGTTTAAAATCTTTAAGTAATTTGTTCCGTAAATAATCTTTAAAGCGTTTGTTCACACTACTCAACAGATTTTAAAAACGTAAAAAGCAGCGAGCAAAAAAGTGGGTGCAAAAAAAGTGATCGTCTGCTACAATATTCGACGCGGGCACAAAACATTTCTTATTCGTTGAGTGAGGAATTTAAAAATGTAAAAAAATATACTTACGAAGAGCAGTTTTTTAGTTTTGATGAAAACACCAATGGTGATGATATAGCTATTTTTTACATATAAATAATGAGATAGATTTGGGACTTAACGATAAAATTTCGAAAGGAAAATCGCCTAGAACATTTTTTAACCATTGCCAAATTAGATTCTAAGGGGAAATTTCAAAAGACCTCATCTATATTGCCGATACCGATGCAGAATTTAATCCAAGATATTTTGAAAGCATCGAGCCTTGGATTCTAGTAAAAATGGCTCGTACCGACAAAAAACATCGAAGATTTTAAAGATAGAAATTAAATAAATTATAACTCCATTAATTCTATAATGCAATTACAGTGTTGATAGATTACGCTTTAATTATTTAGTATTTTTAATCATCATTAAGCTAATCATATATTTATTTTCTATAGTTCCCATCTATCTTTTTGCCAATCAAACTTCAAACCAAAACTGTTTATTTCAACGGAATTTCCTTCACGCCATTTGGTTGACATCAATTTAAAATCCGATAAACCTTGTTCTTTTTTTATAAAATGAGGCTATCAATTGCTTTTTTTCATCTTGAAGACTATACCAATATTACCAGTGTTTGGAGTTTTACCGGTCCAAGCGCTTGCGTGGGTGTTTTACTTCATAACGCCAATACATTAAACAGTTTGTTATTCGAATATGAAATCACTGTTTTAAATGGTTATATTAATTATCCTCAGGGTTTTAATGTAGGCCGGTCGTATTATTATACCGAATCTCAAATTACAGCAACTAATAATTTAATAGTGTTAGGTTACAATTATCATATACATCAGCAAAAAAATTTATTTTTTAGTTTTAAAATCGGCGGCGGAATAAGGCACGCAAAAAAATATACTTATTTTGCCGGATATCATGAATCAAACAGTAAAAACTTATTAGGTGAACCATTTACCACGTATTTTAATGAAGCAGTGCTTACGGCCCGAATAGGAATTAACTACTGCATTGGATATAACGCCAAAGTACATCCGATTAGTTGGCAATTAAACACGGCCATAGTCAACTATTTTAAGATGCAGGATTCGCTCACCCACTTTTATTTCAACAATTTTCAGATTTCTGGGGAAGCTTGCGAACGCTGTAAGAACACGAAAGCAAAATTCATGAAACGGATTCCACATTATCAAACGTGCATCGATTCACTTCAAACATTTAATAATTTTAGTGATGCAAAACAATTTATTGATCATGATCTTTATAATAGATTAATGAAACCGAACGCCTACAACATAACGAAAACATCTAAAAATGGAAAAGCAAAAATTCGCCGCATCACACATGATTTTTATCGTTATCGAAACGTAAAAAAATTTAGAGAGCTATACGAAAAATTTTGCGTGAATTAATTTAAAAACAAACTGTAAACGCTATTCTTCCCCAACCATGATCAACGCCCCGCACAAATTCGCGGGTAATGTAGGAACGGCTGTATTCAGCGCTAAATCTTTTATACGCGATAATAAATCCAGCATTGCCATCGCAAACCAACCTGTTAATGTCTTTGTCAGGAATTGTAAAAATATTGTTTCTATTAAATAAACCTCCCTGCATCGTAGCATTATAACCTACGACCCTAGCATTGGTCTTGAAAAATAAAAACAACTTAAATTTTTTAACGCTGTTTTTTTCTAATCCCAAATTGTTAAAGTACGGATTAAAAATACCGAACCGTGCATGAATTCCAAGCGCGCCATCGGTGTATAAAGACCCAGCCCGTAATGAAACATTTGCCATTAACTCAGCGTATTGAGTAGAGATCAATCCTTTTTCATATTTAGCGCGATAATTAATTACATAATCGTTTGAAATTTGTGCTTCCCAGCCTAATGGCCTGATATTTACTAACGCTTTATGTATTGCCTTTTGCTCATCTTCGCATCGTGCACAAGGCCCAACAGCGCCCAAATCGAGTTGTGTTTGCAGTAACTGTTTTCGTTCTGCATCAAGCGAAACTAAAAAATGCGATATAAATGCGGTTGCGGCAAATGGGCGCTCAAGGTAATTGATGGTATCATAGCGAATACTTTTGGGAGTAAAACAATCCTGCTCAAAATTTAAACCGTAATAATTTTTTGTACTTTTTTTAAGACGTATTAACGTGTAAGAAAACGGAGAATACTTAACGAACTTTGATATAATTTGGAATTGAATGCCTTGCGTGTAATACCTATCCGTTGCACTAAAAAAATCGTTATCATAATTTAATTTAATATAATTTTCTGTTTTAGATACGGAATCACTTATTTGCGCAAAATAAACATCGCCAATAAACATTAAAATCATTATGAATTGATAAACCTTTCGCATAGTTTTATATACGAAATTAATGAAATATTGGTTTAAAGATTTTTAAAAGCAAAGGTCTACAATTCCGCTGTTCAACCAACACTACATAAAAATAAATGCTTACATTATTTAATAAACTATTTTTTATTTAATCTGTTACTAAAACATGCTCGGTTTTCGATTTACAAATTACACAACAAAACATCAAACACCATTTGATAAACTGTTTGACATTTTTAAGCAACTGATTACATACACCAGCGGCGATTTTAACGAAGCTATCAGTTGGCTTACCGAACTCGACAAAGAATATAAACTTACTGAACCCGATTATGGAATCGGTGATTTTATACAAGAGTTAAAAGACAGAGGTTATATAAAAGAGCAAGACCCACAAAAAGGTGGCATTGCAATTACAGCAAAAACAGAAAAAGCAATTAGGCAACAAGCGCTTGACCGTGTTTTCGGAAAATTGAAAAAAGGAAAATCCGGAAATCATTCTACAAAATTTACGGGCAGTGGTGAAGAGTTGAGCAGTGATATAAGGCCATTCCAATTTGGCGATTCACTGGAACAAATTTCGATGCTCGAGTCATTTAAAAACGCACAGGTAAATAATGGTATTGGCGATTTTATATTGACGGAAAAAGATTTGGAAGTAAAAGAAAAAGAACATAAAACTCAAACATCTACGGTATTAATGATCGATATTTCACATTCGATGATTCTTTACGGAGAAGACAGAATTACACCGGCGAAAAATGTAGCAATGGCGTTGGCGGAACTCATCAAACAACGTTATCCCAAAGACACACTGGATATAATTGTTTTTGGTGATGATGCATGGCAAATAGAAATTAAGGACTTGCCGTATTTGCAGGTTGGTCCGTACCATACCAACACCGTTGCAGGCCTTGAGTTAGCAATGGATCTTTTAAGAAAAAGAAAAAACGCCAACAAACAAATATTAATGATTACTGATGGCAAGCCAACCTGCTTAAAAGAACATGGCCAATATTATAAAAATAGTTTTGGCATTGATCAAAAAATTTTAAATAAATGTTTGACGCTGGCAATGAGTTGCCGAAAATTAAAAATACCCATTACAACTTTTATGGTAGCAAGCGATCCATACCTCCAAAAATTTGTGCAACAATTTACGGAAGCAAATAATGGGAAAGCCTTTTACACCTCTTTAGAAGGGCTTGGAAATTTTATATTTGAAGATTTTGAGCGAAATAAAAAAAGGAACGTTAAATAAACTACAATCAATAATCTATGAAAAATATTAAAACGTTAGGTCAGCTTAAAGAAGCGGGTTACATTTCAAAATCTATTAAAGATGAGTTGCGCGACAACCTCATCCAAAAAATAAAGAAAAAAGAAAATATTTTTAAAGGTATAATTGGTTATGAGGATACAGTAATTCCAGAAATAGAACGCGCTATTCTTTCGCGGCACAACATGAATTTACTAGGCTTGCGCGGACAAGCAAAAACACGAATAGCAAGGCAAATGACTGAACTTTTGGATGAATTCATTCCTTATATTGAGGGCAGCGAATTAAATGATGATCCATTAAATCCGATTACAACATTTGCAAAACAAAAAATAAATGAATTGGGCGATCAAACACCTATCGCTTGGTTACACCGAAGTGAGCGATATGTTGAAAAACTAGCGACACCCGATGTTTCAATTGCTGATTTAATTGGAGATGTGGATCCGATAAAAGCTGCAAACCTTAAATTAAGTTACGCCGACGAGCGCGTTATCCATTATGGCATTATACCGCGCAGTAACCGCTGTATTTTCGTAATTAACGAGTTGCCTGATTTACAAGCACGTATTCAGGTGGCATTATTCAACATTTTACAAGAAGGCGACATTCAGATAAGAGGATTTAAATTACGTGTTTCGTTAGATATCGAATTTATTTTTACCGCCAACCCCGAAGATTACACAAACCGCGGAAGTATTGTTACACCATTGAAAGACAGAATTGGAAGCCAGATTTTAACGCATTACCCAAAAAGCATTGAGCTTTCTAAAAAAATTACTGCTCAAGAGGCAAAAATTTCTTCCGATCAAAAACACAGCATAACGGTTGGCGAACTGCTCTCCACATTAATTGAACGTGTTGCTTTTGAAGCGCGTGAAAGTGAATTTGTAGATTCGAAAAGTGGCGTATCTGCCCGATTGACGATTTCGGCCTACGAGAATTTGGTGAGCACGGCAGAACGCCGCATGTTAATGAATAATGAAACGTCAACGGTAACACGAATTAGTGATTTAATGGGAATTATACCCGCGGTAAATGGTAAAATTGAATTGGTGTATGAAGGCGAGCAGGAAGGCGCAGGTATTGTAGCACAAACGCTCCTAGGAAAAGCGATACGGAACGAGTTTCTCGAATATTTTCCCGACCCGGCAAAACTTAAAAGAAAAAAAGATGTAAGTCCGTACCAACTTATCGTAAATTGGTTTGGCGAGGGAAACAGCATTGATATGATGTTACTGGAAACTCAAAAAAATTATCAAAAAACGTTGGATTCAATACCGGGTTTAAATGATTTGGTAAACACACATATGCCTAAGTTGGCTAAAGCGGATAAATTAATTGCGATGGAATTTTTATTGTTTGGTTTAGCCGAACATTCCCTTATCGGGAAAAACCAGTTGGAACGCGGGATCCAGTTTAAAGATATTTTAGGATCGATGTTTAATGAAAAAGATTTTTTTAGTGAAAATGAAAACTAAATCATCTTCGACGAAATTTTGCGCCACATAAGCACAATGAAAGTATCCAGTTTAAATGAGCTAAAAAAAGAGTTGAATGAGCTACCCCAAAAACAGTTGGTTGACTTGTGCATAAACATTGTAAAGTTTAAAAAAGACAATAAGGAACTTCTAGATTACTTGCTTTTTAAAGCCCATGACAAACCCGCTTTTAGTGTGGAAGTAAAAAACGAAATCGATATTTGTTTTGATGAGCTTCGCTCACAAGCAAACCTTTATTATGTAAAAAAACACCTGCGAAAGCTTTTACGAACGATCAATAAGTATTGCAAATATTTAGCTGATAAACCGTTAGAAGCAGACCTAAACATTTACTTTTGCGAAAAATTAAAACTCTCTAACATTCCTTACGACCAAAGTCAGTTATTGGTAAATATGTACGATCAGCAAATTAAAAAAATAAATAAAATTATATTGAAGTTGCATGAAGATGTACAGCAGGATTACATCAATGAACTAGACAAAATCATTTAAAAAATTAAGTTAACTGGAGCGCAATTTTTAATGCCTGCAATCAGAGTACACCAAAACTGTCTTTTATATTCATGCATTTTATAATCCCCATCTTATCAGTCAAACACAAACTATATTTATAATAGTGGATCGAGGCTAAAATATTGGTTGGGTTAGAAGACGGTTTTTTTAAGCTATTTTTCATTCTACAATTAAATCCATTCTAAATTATAAAAAACTGTGCCATGTGGTTTAAAAGAATTATTTTTAATCTTTGTAGTCGCCGCCAGATTGAAAATTGGAATTAAAATAACCATCACATTTTTCGTTATCGCCTTTTTGTCGATGGCAGTTATTAGTGGCATAAGTTACTTTCACGCAAAACGTGCCCTCGAAAGTCAATCATATGAGAAACTTACTGCTTTAAGGGAAATGAAAGCTTCGCAAATTGAAGAATATTTTTCCCTGATAAATGACCAGATTATTACATCGGCAGAAAACCCCATGTTCATTCAGGGTATGTTAGATTTTAAAAAAGGCTTCGACGAAGCTTTAAATGATATGCCTGTTAACGGAAATAAATTGACGGACGTAAAAAAACGCGTGCAATTATATAACGATGAAGTTTTTTCGGCAACATTAACAAATGAAACGCGGAGTAGCAATACAATGTCTTTATTCGATTCTGTAAACGCAAATTCAGTTGTTCTTCAAAATCTTTACTACGCGTCTAATCCATATAAGAGAGGAGAAAAACAAAATTTAAATGATGCAGGCGACGGGAGTTTTTACACCAAGACACATTTGAAAAACCATCCGGTAATTAAAAATTTTTTAGAAAAATTTGGTTTTTATGATGTGTTTTTAATTGATAGCGAAACCGGTCAAATTGTTTACAGTGTTTTTAAAGAAATTGATTTCGGGACTTCTTTAACCAAAGGAGCTTTTAAAAACAGTAACCTTGCCACGGCGTTTGCCGAAGCAAATAGAAGCGATAAAAAAGGTTTTACAAAAATTGTTGATTTTCAACCCTACCTTCCTTCATATGATGCGCAGGCTTCTTTCATTGCATGTCCCATATTCAACGGCAACAAAAAAATAGGAGTGCTTGCTTTTCAAATGCCTGTTGATCGAATAAATGATATTATGACTGATAAACAACAATGGCAAAATGTTGGTTTAGGAAAGTCGGGAGAGACTTATATTGTCGGAAATGATTATACGTTAAGAAATCAATCGAGATTTTTGATTGAAGACAGTTTGAATTATTTCCGTTCGTTAGAAAATGTAAAGGTCGATGGGGCCACAATCCAAAAAATAAGAAAGTATAAAAGTTCCACCGGCCTGCAACCTT
>JAYTBK010000306.1:0-3664 GCA_043737035.1 Bacteroidota bacterium
GTTTGAACCGTATTTTTGTTTCACACTCATTTCATATTCCATCCACGCCGAATTTGAAATTTCAGTTTCGTCGGCAAACAATGTATCGTTTACTTGCACAGTGCCCGGCGGAATTAGTTGTTTTGTTCTATTAAACGAAAGGCATAGTAATGCCAATAAACAAGCAGTAATTAATAGTTTCATATGTAGATATTTATTATTTTTTATTTGTCACATGGAATACATCTTCATTGGTGTTTGTTTACACAAACTTTTTGTTAGTGGCTATTTCATATGTTTTTATTTTAGGATAATAATAGTTGGTTTATTTTTTTAACCTTAATTAAATTCCTAAGGCAAGGCGGAGTTCATCAACATTAGTAATATCTGCGCTAATTTCTTTCAACGGAATTTTATTTTGTTTTGCCACCACACAATTACTAAATGTATTTTTATCGCAAACAAAAAGTTTTCCTCGCATCAGCACGCATAAACTGTATTCGTCTGCTACATTGTAACCAATTGGCCCATTAGCGTAAGTAAAAATTAAATTCTTGTTATGACACAGAAGATAAACTGCTTCGGGAAGGCTTAACGTAGGAATGTTGTCTACAATAAATATTGGATTCAATTTTGCTTCACGCGGCATTTTCGCCGGACAATCAGAATTACATATTCCAAAATTGCTGATGCTGAATATTCGCATAACTTTTTGAGAGTTACCAATGTTTTGTAGTTGCTGCGATTGGCGCATGCTCAATTCTTGCTGATAGCGAATCTGTTCAAGCGTTATTTCTGCCTTCAACTTTTTCTGTTCTTCAATATAAGCCAACTGTTTAGCTTCGAATTCCTCCTTCAACTTTTTTTCATTTGCTTCGCTTTTTAAAACGCCTGATTTATAATCCGCAAACTTTTGTTCGTACAATTTTAATGCTATGTCGTAATCAGCATCGGTTAACGCAGGATACACAATTAATTTTTCGACCCGTTCCCGTATTTTCAGTGTCAATAAATAATTTTTTCCTTTTAATGGCCCTTCCGAGATGGTTGCACTCTCCCAAGTTACATCGGCGAGTTTATTATTGTAATTTTTATTTTCAGTACCAACCTCAAACACCGCATTTTTAAAGGCTTCCAACTCGGGAAATTCTTTATAATTTACATCAAGCGCAAAACGCGGCCTACCGGCAGTTATTTTATTTGGAACAGATGGTTGAGACGCTTTAACCAACTGCGCAATTTTTTTTTCGTAGATGATTTTTTCTGTTTGTATTTTTGGCGGTATTGCATCTATACTTTTTTGAAGTGCTTTCGCTTTTTCTGACTGCGACAATCCGTTAGCTGTTAATTCTTTTATATTTTCATTTTTAAAATTAATTGATGCGTTTCTCAAAGAATTGTCCCGGCCTGTGTAAATCCAATTTTTGGCGATTGTATCGAGTATATACATGTTGTATTTATCATCTGTGTAGCCGGATGCGAATTCAACCATAATTTTTTTATCCGGTTTAATAAAAACAGGTTCGTTATTCTGATAACCTCTAATATCCAGCATTCCCGCACTTTCCAAGTGGGTTATCACACCCGCACTATCATATCGCATTGGTATTCCGCTTGCAATAATATCTGCCTTATCATGAAATTCGCGGTACCTTATCTCAACATCGCCAACAATATCCTGCCCTTGTTTATTAATAAAAGCTTTTTTTGGAATGATAATTTTTGATTTAGATTTATGTGTAACTGTTGCGCCATCTTCTGCCTTAAATTTGTAGGAAGTGTAGGGAACGTTTAATTTTGAAACCGGAGGCGCAATAAAAGATTTGCTATTATTATCTTTTTTTGGTGAAGAAGTTGTGTTTTGAATAGTAATTATTTTATCATGTGTATTTTGTTTGAGCGGTTTTTTTTTGAAAACTGAAAAATATGTAATTGTACAAATAACTGCTACACCGGCAATAATGGAAGCGTATGTTATTTTCTTATTCTTTAAAAAACTAGTATCCGTTCGGGCCTTTTCAATACTTTGCTTTTTAAATTTTTTGACAAGCTCTCCAAAATCTTTATTGGAATTTATTTCTTCATCATTTATCGGTGGCCTGTTAAGGTTAAATTTTGGTTTCATTATATCTTATTTAGATTTTTTTGTCAATGTTTTTTTTACGCGTTCCAATATTCTGTAAAGTCTAACTTTAGCATTTGTTTCAGTTATATCAAATATCTCAGCAATTTCTTTAAAAGGACGTTTTTCAAAAAAACGCATTTCAATTAATTGAAGTTCATCTTCGGGCAAATCTTTTATTACAGTCATTAAAATGCCTTTATATTGTTCCATGTATTCTTCTTCAACCTCTTCGCAAATATTTCGTAAATCTCCAATATCGGCGTTAACAGTTTTCAGATTTTTTTTGGTTCTGAATAATTGCATCACTTCGCTGTGCGCAATGCGGTATAACCAACTTGCAAATGGCACACCTTTATATTCGTACTTTGAAATATTTGACAATGCTTTTAAAAACACCTGCGATGTAAGGTCGAAGGCAGTATCTTTATCATCCATACGTTGGTAAACGTAACCGAATATTTGTTTGTAATATTTGTCGTACAAAGGCCCAAAGTGTTCAGGGTTTTGTTTCGCAGCCTCAATTATTTGTTGCTCAGTTTGCAACATTTCGGCGGTATGATGGTATCGCGGTGAAAACTCCATATGATAAGCTGCGTTTAAAAGCATTACGGGTTTATAATGTAAAACAGTTTAAATAGTTACACGATAAAGTGAAATAAATTAGAGTGCTAAGCTAAGTGGTTGTGTGTCAACCCTAGTATTTTTCATCAGGATGAGTGAAAACCTATTTTAAAAGGGTGAAATTTATGTTTGGGTGAGTGAATGAAGTATAATTTTCGATTATAGAGATTGAAACGCTTCGCGAATTTTGGTTTTTGCACAACAAATAAACCAAAAATTTGAAAAACTTTGTTGTGGCAGAATTTAACCTTACAGTGTTGAATGATTTGGGTTTAAATAAATATCGTTTTTTATATTTTTTTTAAATATTGTGAATTTTATATAAAAATATTTCTCAAAACAATGTTTTTGCTTTTTCTATTGCAGAATTTAAGCCTTCCAATTTGCTTCCACCGGCTTGCGCATAAAATGGCTGACCGCCACCTCCGCCGTTAATCTCTTTAGCAAGTTCCTTAATAATATTTCCTGCATTCAAGTTTTTTTCCTTCACTAATTTGTCATCTATTATCACAGAAATACTGGGTTTACCTTTTACCTCTGCGCCAATAATGCAAACACAATTTTCTACTTGGTTTCGTATTTCAAACAACATGTTTTTTATTTCTTCAGCACTATCAAAACTTATTTTTTCGATGATTACATTAATACCGTTTTTGTTTTGAACGTGTGAGATTAACCCGTTTTTTATTCCATGTGCCTTTTCACGGAACAACGTTTGTACTTGTTTTTGTAATTCACTGTTTTCCTCCACTAAATTGCTTAAACTTTTTATAACATCCTTATTGTTTTTCAATAAAACTTTTACTTCGTTCAGCATCGTTGTTTGTTGATCAAAAAACTCCTCTGCTTTTACAGCAGTTACAGCTTCAATACGACGAATGCCTGCCGCCACCGCACTCTCCGAAATTATTTTGAAATATCCTATTTGTCCTGTTGCTT
>JAYTBK010000307.1:0-3641 GCA_043737035.1 Bacteroidota bacterium
TAGAAATAAAAAATATTTCAGCCGCTAAAGGAACAAATGCACTTGCTTTAACTCTTGAAAATGTTGGGGAAGCTTTTTATTATGTTTCAGTTTATAACGCTAATGAAAGACTTGCAACAAAAAAAATTGTGATATCGGAAATTATGCGGTAACGATATTTTTGATTGTTTCAACCCAATCGTCGCCGCTGTTTAAACTTTCAACCAATTGTATTTTATTTCCACCGTGTTTATGAAAAATTTCCTGATATTCAATACCAATTTCGTAAATAGTCTCAAGGCAGTCGGCCGTAAAAGCCGGTGAAAACACTAAAATATTTTTTACACCTTTTGCTGCAAGGTCTTCTACAACTTTATCGCTAAAGGGTTTCAGCCATTTATCATTTAACCTACTTTGAAAGCTCACTGTAAATTTACCTTCCAGTATGTTTAACCGTTCAACTATTTCGCGCGTTGTTTTATAACATGCCGCTTTATAACAATAATAATTTGTATCGGTGAGCTCATCTTCACAGTGATGTTCAGCACATAAGTAGCCATCATTATAAACTTTATCAACTTGGCGTTCCGGAAGGCCATGATAACTAAAAATCACATGATCGTAATCCTCTAAATTGTATTTTTTTGCACGATTAACTACGCAATTTAAGTAGTCGGCATGGTCGTAATACTGACTTATTATTTTGAGTTCTGGTATTACCCACCACTTACTTACTATTTCCATAAACCGTTGCAAGGCGCTGCCAGTACTACTAGAGGCATATTGAGGAAATAACGGGAAAACAATTATTTTATGATAGCCCTGCATCTTCATTCGTTCTAAAACCGTTTCCATATCAGGTTTTTGGTAACGCATAGCCAATTCAACCGTGTACTCACTTCCAACAGAGAGCTGCAATTTTTTAGCAAGGTCAGTACTATGTTTTAGTAAGGGTGAACCGGTTGTTTCATCCCAAATTGTTTTGTAAAGTTTGGAAGAATTACCGGCTCTGAATGGAACAATTATCCCGTTAACCAATAGTGTGCGCGAGAGCCAAGAAATATCGATAACACGCTCATCATTTAAAAATTGCGTTAAGTATTTTCGCACATCCGATTTACGTGGACTATCAGGCGTACCTAAATTTAAAAGTAAAATGGCCGTTTTTTGTTTCATAAGGTAGGAATTAACCGCAAGCGCAAAGGTATTTTTTTTAAGAGAGTTCGCAAAGGATAACAAAATTAATTGAAAGATGTTTATTGTTGTCTGTTCATTTTATGCATGGTTATTTCTAAGTATTAATTTGATTTTAAAACTTATTTTCCCAATCCCAAATTTTTCAGCACTTTTGCAACTCATGGATTTAAATCAACAGAACAGTGCTTCGCCGAAACGCATTGCAATTATGGGCAGCACCGGTAGCATTGGCACCCAAGCTTTAGAGGTAATTCGTGATAACCCAAACCTTTTTGTTGCCGAAGTTTTAGCGGCAAATTCCAATGCCGAATTGCTTATTCAACAAGCTATTGAATTTAAACCAAACGCTGTAGTAATATGTGACGAAGTAAAATATAAGCGCGTTAAAGAAGCTCTGTTTACACATGATATAAAAGTTTACGCGGGTGCCACATCCATTGAACAAATTGTTGAAATGGAAACCATTGATTTGGTTTTAGCCGCTATTGTTGGCTTTGCTGGATTGGCATCAACATTAAATGCAATTAAGTTTAAAAAAAATGTAGCGCTGGCCAATAAGGAAACTTTGGTAGTAGCAGGCGACATTGTAACAAAAATGGCGTTTGAGAATGGTGTGAATTTATATCCGGTAGACTCTGAACATTCAGCAATTTTTCAATGTTTGGCGGGCGAGTTCGAAAACGAAATTGAAAAAATTTATATTACGGCTAGTGGTGGCCCCTTTCGTGGAAAAGATAAAAATTATTTGAGCTCTGTTACAAAGGAACAAGCGCTTAAACATCCTAACTGGGTGATGGGTTCCAAAATTACTATCGACTCGGCAAGTCTTATGAATAAAGGGCTTGAAGTGATTGAAGCAAAGTGGTTATTTAATTTGAAGCCTTCTCAAATTGATGTGATTGTGCATCCTCAAAGTATTGTGCACAGCCTTGTACAATTCGCCGATGGAAGTATGAAAGCGCAACTTGGATTGCCGGATATGAAATTGCCTATTCAATATGCGTTTACTTATCCCAAAAGAATTAAAACAAGTTTTCCGCGCTTCGATTTTTTGAATTATCCGAATCTTACTTTTGAAAAACCCGATTTGGAAAATTTTAGGAATTTGACTTTAGCATTTGAAGCGATGAATAAAGGCGGAAATATGCCCTGTGTTTTAAATGCCGCAAACGAAATAGTAGTTTATGCTTTTTTAGAAAGCAGAATAGGATTTTTACAAATGAGCGATGTTATTGAAACTTGTATGAATAAAATTCCGTTTATCAAATTGCCTACTTATGCGCAATACATTGAATGCGATTCCGAAACTCGCACGTTAGCAAGTTCCTTATTGTAGTAGTTGTTATTACATTGTCATTATTGTTTTTTAGATAATATTATAAGGTTCGTTCCTCATTCGTTAGTATATTCGTAAACTATTTTAAACGGGGTTTATAAATAAAATATATGGGAACTTTTATTCAGATTTCACAATTCATTGCAAGTTTAGGTTTGTTGATTTTACTGCACGAATTTGGCCATTTTATCACGGCGCGTATGTTTAAAATACGGGTGGATAAATTTTATTTATTTTTTGATTTTCTTTTTCCTTTACCCGGAGTTTTAAACTTTGCAATTTTTAAAAAGAAAATTGGCGATACAGAATACGGTTTAGGCTGGTTTCCAATGGGAGGTTATGTTCAAATTGCAGGAATGATAGACGAAAATCTTGATACCGAGCAAATGAAAAAACCTGCAGAACCGTGGGAATTTAGAGCGCACCCGGCATGGCAGCGTTTAATTGTAATGCTTGGAGGAATTATTGTAAATGTGCTGTTGGCTTTTTTAATTTATGCCATGGTATTGTTTACGTGGGGTGAACAAAAGATACCTATGAGCAGTTTGAAAGATGGAATAGACTGTACTGATTCTTTAGGGAAAGCTGTTGGTTTTAGAACGGGCGACAAAATTGTAGCAATAGATGGGAACGCCGTTAAATACCTCGATGATCTCAAGATTGAAATTTTACTTGGAAAAAAAGTTGAAGTCGATCGGAACGGCGAAAAAGTTGAAATACTTTTGCCAAAAAATTTTATTGATCAAATTGCAACATCGGAAAAATTTGGTTTTGGAAACCCACGTACACCAGCAATATTTGCTGAGTTTACAAAAGGTTCAATTAATACCGGCGCAGATTTAAAAGAGTTTGATAGGATTGTAGGTATTAATGATACCCTCACCATTAAATTTTACGATGAATTTAAAGAGAATATTAAAAGCTTTTCAGGACAAACAATTTCGCTAAATGTTGTTCGTAAAGGTCAAAATATTTTGGTACCGCTTAAAGTAACTAAAGATGGAAAAATAGAGGCGGCATTTGCAGGCCGACCGGAAGATCTTGTAAAACTTGGCATCATTAGCATTGAAACAAAGAATTATAGTTTTTTTGAATCTTTTCCAGCCGGAGTTGCACTTACATTTGATAA
>JAYTBK010000308.1:0-18426 GCA_043737035.1 Bacteroidota bacterium
AAAAGATAACCAATTCGGAAGCTATAAACTGCCCAATGTTTAGCACGCCAGTTTGCACCAGATAAGCACCAAAAAATAAAAGTATTCCTATAAAAATAATTTTAAATAATATGATGGCTTTAAACTGAGTTTCTAAAATATGGTAATGCCGCGTGCGTTGTATAAAGTAATTTTGGAGCGTAATTTCAGTGCGGGCATCAAGGGCATCTTTTTGATTATCTTGCACACTATCTTGAAACCATTCAATTAAATTATATTTTTCATTGGATGTTAGGATATTCGATTCTATACCCCGTTTTCCATAATACCGGATAACAAAATAAAATGAAGCGCCCAACAAAATCGTAAAAACCAAAAACCACGAACTGTAAATTGAAAGGAGTAACAAGCCAAAAATGATACTAATAACAGAGAAAGAAAAATCAAGCAAAATTTTACTAATACCTTTCTGTAAAGTAACGACTTCAAAAAATTTGTTTAGTTTTTTAACGGACTGTGTAGATGCTTCGTTCGTTTGAAGAAATGCATTAATTCTCGAAGCAAGGTCGCCAAATATTTTTTGGTGCAAGGTTTCATTTATTCTCATCTGCCATAGCTGAAAAATGCCAATAAATGCAACAACCACAATAGTTATAGTACTTAGTAAAACCAGCGATGCCGAAAAATTTCCTACCATAATGTAAACAACAATTCCCTGAATTCCTAAAGGTATTGCCAGGTACATAATGCCTTGAAGAATAGCTAAAAAATAAATTTTAGAAACTATTTTTCTTTCCTTAAATAACCATTTAAAAAGTAAATCCGGTTTATTCATCGTGCAATTTTTATCAAAAATAGTGATATTTTTTAACATGATAGTATTACTACTATATTTTATATTTAATTAATATATTTTATATTTATACTTTCAAAAAAATAGCAACGCATGAATTTAGAAGTACGCATAAAAATGAACGATAAATTATTTTTGAGGGATCCTGAAACGTCAGTCCTTGGAAAAAAAATCGTAAAACAAGGCCTGAAATTAATTAACAAATTAGGTTTTGAGGATTTTACATTTAAAAAGCTGGCTCACGAAATTAATACCACCGAAGCCAGCATATACCGATACTTCGAAAACAAACATAAACTGCTAGTATATTTAATAACCTGGTACTGGAGTTTTGTAGAGTATAAAGTTGTTTTCAGCATAAATAATATAACAAATACTGAAGTAAAATTAAAAACCATCATTAAAGCAATAACTGAAGAACCGCAGAACGATGCAATGCACTGCGATTTTATCTCGGAGTACGAAAGTTATAAATTAGTAATTTTGGAAGGGTCCAAATCCTACCTTACACGTCATGTAAGTAAAGATAACAGAGACCGATTATTTAAACCATATAAAGATTTGTGCGAACGTTTTTCAACTATTATCAAAGAATATAATCCAAAATATAAATTTCCGCATTCGCTGGCGAGTACCATTTTGGAAATGGCCCATTCGCAAAAGTTTTTCAAACAAAATTTGCCGGCACTGACTGATTTTCCGAAGTCGGAAGATGATAAAAAAATAATAATATTTTTAGAATCACTATTGTTTAGTTCGTTAAGCGCTAAGTAATTGTTTATTTTTTTAATAAACTCATCAAAACTACCGGGCGGTTTGCCCGTAATCTTTTCGATCTGATTTGTAACCACAGGCTACCTTTGAAACTATGGAAAATAATGAGGCATGATCATTACTAAAATAAATAGTGTTGGAATCTTCTCTTTTTTCTTTACAACGAAAAAATTTAAGTATAAGGTATGCAACTGTCAACTATCAACTATCAACTTTTCAATTTTGTGATGAGGAGCAATTTTACTTTGCTCAACTCCTTGCGCAGATAAAACACAATGTGCTTTATTCGGAATAGGACGGCG
The DNA here is from genome assembly GCA_043737035.1 of Bacteroidota bacterium. Taxonomy (GTDB): domain Bacteria; phylum Bacteroidota; class Bacteroidia; order B-17B0; family Aurantibacillaceae; genus UBA4416. The sequence goes on from JAYTBK010000308.1 coordinate 1,909, forward strand.
ATATCAATTAAAGGGTTGAAAAAATTATTTACATTAAAAATTTGAGGCGGCGTTAGTAGAAATAAAATATAAATCCGAGCCAACGCATTTTTAAAACTTAGCGGGTTAGTAAAATCAAATTCTAAATATCCCGACGCGCCATTTTCATTTTGTAGTGTTTCCAAATTTTTTGCCACGGCAATAATTTCAAATTCAAAACTTAAACTATTAAGACTTTTAATTGTTCCATTTCAATATTACCAGTGACACCGGTTATCAATATTTTTTTCACGTATATTTATATTTTATTTTCTACTATTTTAAATATCAGAATTAACCGCGACTTTTTTGATAGTTTTACGTTAATAAATGCAATCATATTTTGGACGCTAAATTTTACATAGAACAACTTACGGCGAAAGAAGCCATGCTTGAGAGTACAACCAATTATTTATTGAGTACACAAAATGCACTGACGGAAAAAAACAAAGAAATTTCCGATATAAATGCAGAAATATTTAACAGTATTAATTTTGCCGAACTTATTCAAAAATCTCTATTACCAAATAAAGAGGTTTTAAAAGTGTTTGTTAAGGACGCTGCATACAAAGTGGTTCAGCAAATTGGCATTGGCGGCGATTCAATATTTATAAAAAATAGTAGTCATGGTATTGCATTTGGTTTGCTCGATGCTACCGGGCACGGCGTACCTGCAGCCATGTTAAGCATTAGCGGTACTCTTATACTCAGCGAAATAACATCGTCGATGGATATTGATGACCCTGGAGTATTGGCTAAGCTATTAAATTACCGGTTGAACGGCGCATTTAATTCAGGACTTTCAATTGCACATTTGGAAGGCACGATTTGTTTTTTTTCAACAAAAACCGGTGTACTTAATTATTGTTCTGCGAAAGGGAAAATATTTCATATTACAGGAGACGGAAATCTACATGAGTTACCATGCACCAAACAATCTATTGGTGAAAACATACTTGCCGAGTTTGATTGTGTAACAATAAAATTTAATAGCGGAGACAAATTATTTTTATGCTCAGATGGATTAACGGATCAATTTGGCGGACCGAAGGATAAAAAATTTTCAAAGGCGAGATTAAAAACAATTTTAAGTGAACATTATGATAAAACCGTAAGTGAATTGGAAGCGATTATTTATGATCAACATTTACTATGGAAAAAAAGCAATTTACAAACAGATGACGTTTCGTTTATCATCATACAACTTTAAAAATGGAAAAACTTACCCACAGAGGATACGAATTTGATTTGATCTATAGCGCGCCATCCGCGTCGCTGTATTACAATAATGTTTTAGAAATGGCGTTATGTGTTGCAGAAGTGGAGTACATTCCAATCGATAATTTTAAAGCTGTTTTTCTGTCACTGTCAGATTTGATCGAAAAATATCCAATAAAGCACCTTGTATTTGATAAACGAAAGTTGCGTACTTTTCATCAACCGAGCATGGAATGGTACTTTGCCATTTGGAAGCCCGAAGTAAGAAAAAAAGGTTTGATTAACCACTATAAAATTTTACCCAAATTAGAATGGTTTGTTCAGGCTGTAAAAGCAGGTAGGTTTGAAATTTATAATAAATATCATAAAGATATTTTAGACGGGATAGCCATAAACTATGTTAATGACATTGAAAGTGCAATTGACCACTTGTTGGCGAATTAAATTTTATCGCTAATCTTTTAGACGAACGAATACAATCTCAAAATTTATTTTGATGACGATCTCAACATCTTTATATAACTTTCATCATCACCTGCGCGTAATTTTATCCAAATATTTGTTCGTTGCCTAACCTTACATTCCAACGCGCAAAAAAAAGGAAGTTCATTAATTGATTTTGATTTTATATATAATGGTTTGCAATTAAAATCTTTCGCAGGAAGCTTAAAGAGCGAAGCATTACTTTTTAACGATTCAATAGCATTGAAGAACAACAAATGTTTTTGCGAAAAAAACAAAACAGGATTTTCTAAAACAAATTTATTCTGCGCTATTACAGTCGGATGGAAGCTAAAAAAAAATAGCCGAATATATATGAATGGTACGCCTCGCTTCACGTTATTGTAAGATATGATTTTTTACATGAACGTGCAAAGAGTAAACGTTAAAACCAGTAATTAGCTGGTTGGCACCGAAGCCGCTGGCGCTTTATTTTGTGGTTGTGTCCCAAACAGAAACTTAAATCCAAACTGAAATACCTGATTATTACCGCGGTTAAACGTATAGCTTATAAAACCCGGCGTTAACGCGTTGCGTTTAATAGCCGGAATTACAGAGTTACTATAGCGAAAATTGAAACAAACATTTTTGGTGAAATTATAATCAACGCCAGCCAGTATGCTTACATCATTTGTATTATAATAATCCTGAGTATTATTTAATTGATAGTTTGTGTTTCCATAAACGGTTCGTTGTATCATTTTACCGTACGATGCTCCAAGCTCAAAATCAATTTTATTAATTTTTCTGCCTTTCCAGTTAAAAAAAATTTGCTGCCGTATTAGCAAAGGAATTTCAATATAGCCTAATGCAATTTTATAGTATCCGTTATTTAAAGAATCCGGCGGTTGCAGGCTTCCCTTTTGGGTAAAATTAATTTCGAACTGCACCAATGTTTTTTTTGCAACTTTTACATTAGCAACACCTCCACCGGTAAAACCTACTTTATGAAACCCTCTTCTGTTCAATGATGTGTTGGCGCCATTAATTTCGGTAACGGTTAATCCCAATTGAAACCCCGCGTTAAAATTTTGTGAAGTGACTTTTTTTAAAACGAAAGCCAAAAAAACAACAAGCGTTATTCTATAATTTATATTCATTAATAAACAACGGATTTTTTAATTAAATATTTTCCAGCTTAGTATTTCTATTTTGAAACTCAGATGCTTCTCACCAATCATTATTTTAATACTATAACCGTTTTTTTGCGTGCCCGCGAAAAGCGGTCAGGCTTTACGTTTCAATTTTTTTGAGCACCGGCTTTATCGTTTTAGCACAAACTAATCGCTTGCGCAAAAAATATTTTCACTGCAATCCTTCACGCAACCAAGACCCCAAAGTAATATCGCAATAAAAAACTAAACAATTTAAATGAGCATTCCTTTTAATTTTTCTATCGTATAATCAATTTCCTCTTTTGTAGAATACTTGCAAAAAGAAAAACGAACCGACGCCCGTTCTACATCGCAACCTATTCCCCTAAGTACGTGCGAGCCTTGGTTACTGCCGCTGCTGCATGCGCTGCCACCACTCGCCATAATGCCCGCAATATCCAAATTAAATAACATCATTTCGGCCGACGGATGAGACGGAAAACAACAATTTAAAACAGTATATAAACTTTTGTCATTGTCCGTTTCACCGTTAAACGTAATGCCTAAAATATTTTTCTCCAACTCGCTTTTCATGTAGTTTTTTAAACTTTCAATGTGTTGCTGATGTTCATCCATTTTGGCGTAACAAATTTCAAATGCTTTTGCAAGGCCAACAATTCCTTGTGTATTTTCCGTTCCTCCACGCATGTTACGCTCCTGTGCGCCACCAAAAATCATTGGTTTAATTTTTATAGCATGATTAACATATAAAAAACCTATTCCTTTTGGCCCATGGAATTTATGCGCCGCACAGGTAACAAAATGCACCTTTATTTTTTGAAGGTCCATGGAATAATGTCCCATCGTTTGCACGGTATCGCTATGGAAAACGGCGTTGTATTTTTCGCACAGTTCGCCAACTTTTTCGAGTGGTAATAACGTACCAATTTCATTATTAGCATGCATAAGGCTTACCAATGTTTTGTCGTTGTCTTGTAATAATTGTTCGAGGTGTGTAAGATCTATATTTCCTTTTGCATCAACATTAACCCAACTTAGTTTTATTTTACCTTGTTTTTCCAGTTCCTGTAAAGTGGTTTCAACGGCATGGTGTTCTATTTTACTTGTAATGGCGTGTTTTATACCAAGCGAAAAAATACTTTGGTTTATCGCCATGTTATCGGCTTCGGTGCCGCCCGACGTAAAAAAAATTTCAGCCGGACTCACATTCAATAATCTTGAAACTGTTTTGCGCGCCACTTCAATGGCCGAACGGGTTTTCCTGCCAAACGCATGAATGGATGAAGGATTGCCATACTCTTCTTTCATGTAAGGCAACATGGCTTCAAACACGTCATCGTCGAGCCGGGTTGTTGCGGCGTTATCTAAATATACTTTCATTATTCAGTTGATGAATTGGTGAATCGGGTAATTTGCAATTTTAGAGTTATAAAAAACAGCCCACTAAATTCTCCAGTTCTATATTTCTTTAATTAATTCTTTAATGTCTTCAATAATTTTTTTTGCGAGCGCATCGGCTGTACTAATATTTTCGCTTTCGCTGTAAATGCGGATAATAGGTTCCGTGTTTGATTTACGCAAATGAACCCATTCTTTATCAAACTCTATTTTAACGCCATCAACATTGTTAACCGGTTGTTTTTTGTATTTATCTTTTACGCGTGATAATATTTTATCAACGTTTATTTCGGGCGTAAGCTCAATTTTATTTTTTGAGATATGATAATTAGGATACGTTTTGCGCAGCATGGAAGTCGTTTTACCAAACTTTGCAAGGTGCGTTAAAAAAATCGCAACGCCAACCAAAGCATCGCGGCCATAATGCAACTCCGGTAAAATAATCCCTCCGTTGCCTTCGCCACCAATAATAGCCTTTGTTTCTTTCATCATGTTTACAACGTTTACTTCTCCCACAGCCGATGCCGAATAAGATCCTCCCGCTTTTTCCGTGACATCGCGCAAGGCACGCGTCGATGATAGATTTGATACCGTATTGCCGCCTTTATGATGTTTTAATACCGCATCGGCCACTGCCACTAAAGTATATTCTTCACCAAACATTTCCCCGTCTTCGCAAACCAGTGCAAGCCGGTCTACATCGGGATCAACGCTAATGCCTACATGCGCCTTCTTTTTAGTAACAGCTGTAGCTAAATTCGTTAAATGCTCGGGTAATGGCTCAGGATTATGTGCAAAATTACCGGTTGGTTCACAATGAATTTTATGGATAGTTTTAACACCTAATGCGGTTAGCAATGCAGGAATCACTACGCCCCCACTAGAGTTTACCCCATCAACCACCACCACAAAATTTGCTTTTTTAATAGCGTCAGCATCTACATAAGGTAATTGCAAAACTTTTTTAATATGTATATCGGTAAAGTCATTTCGCTGCGAGTACGAACCTAAAGCACTTACATCACAGTAACTAAAATCTTCTTTGCCCGCCAGATCTAAAATATATCTCCCTTCTTTATCCGAAATAAATTCGCCTTTTTGATTGAGTAATTTTAAGGCGTTCCATTGTTTTGGATTATGACTTGCCGTCAATATTATTCCCCCCTGCGCGTCTAATTCGGTTACAGCAATTTCAACAGTTGGCGTTGTACTTAAACCCAAATCAATTACATCAATTCCTAAACCAGTAAGTGTTCCGCAAACAATACTGTTAACCATAAAACCGGAAAGGCGCGCATCGCGCCCAATAATTACAACAGGCTTTATGCTTTTGTTGTTTTCTAAAATCCAACTTCCGTATGCGGTGGCAAACCTAACAATATCCATAGGGTTTAAACCGTTTCCGGGCTTTCCGCCAATGGTTCCCCTAATTCCTGAAATGCTTTTTATGAGTGTCAAATCTTTATTTTTTATACCACAAATATACCATAAGCGCTTACACCAACTTAACCTTTTTTTATCCAATATAGCACTTATATTGTTAAAAAAAATATTAAAAATTACATTTTAAGTTTAAATTTGCAGCTATCTAAGTATACGATTTGGTATGAGTGAATTTGAAGGTGAGGGCTTGAGTAATCAGGATTTTGAAAAAAGTTTAAAACGTTTTGAAGATATGATTTCAAATGGTGCCCACCAGTTTTTTGATGCCGACGAATTAGAAGAGATCATTGATTATTACATGCAGTGGTTTAACCTCGAACTTGCAAAAAAAGCGATTGATTTTGCAATGGAACATTATCCCTATTCAAGTTCTCTAAAAATAAAATTGGCACAGTATCTTTCCTCACAACACAACACCCGCGACGCTTTAAATTTACTTAACGATGTTGAATTAGTAGAAAGTAATAACAGCGAACTTTATATGACACGTGGTTACATTTATAGCCAAATTGGTTTGAGTGAACAGGCGATTGAAAATTATAAAAAAGCACTGCCGTTATCTCAATATAAAGACGAAGTGTATGTAGCTATCGGAATCGAATTTTTGAACGACGATAAAGCGGAAGATGCACTTTTCTATTTAAAGAAAGCCCTAAAAGTAAATTCCGAAAATGATGTCGCGTTAAATGAATTATCGTTATGTTTTGAAATGACGGGTAAAAGCGAAGAAGCCATTTCATTTTATGAAACATATATTGAGGAAAAACCTTACAATCATTTTGCGTGGTTTAATTTGGGAATAAGCTATAATCGATTAGGCCTTTACGAGAAAGCAATAGATGCATATGATTACGCCATAGCGATAAAAGATAATTTTTCTTCAGCATATTTTAATAAAGCAAATTCTCTCGCGCAGCTTGATAGGTACGCCGATGCTATTGAAGTTTACAAAGAAACTTTTAAGCACGAAGAGCCAGATGCGAGTACTTACTATTATATCGGCGAGTGTTACGAAAACATGAATGAGTACGAAACCGCGTTGGTGAACTACAACCGCGCTATTAAACTGGATGCCGCGTTCGCTGATGCTTGGCTAGGAATTGGCATTGTACTCGACTATCAAAACCGCATTACAGAAAGTATACATTACATAAAAAAAGCCATTGAAATAAATTCAAACGTTGCCGAATATTGGTACGTGTTTGGAGAAGTTCAGCATAAACTCGGATTTTTAGAAGAGGCTGCTTCAGCGTACCAACGCGTAATTGAACTTGGCTACAGCGAATTTGATATTTATATCGATTACGCTAAATTACTTTATGATGGCGGCTATTATAAAGATTGCGAAAAAATTTTAGCGGAAGGAATTCAAAAATTTCCGGAGTCGCCCGAACTTTTTTACCGCATGAGTGGCCTGCAAATGGAACTGGGAAAAAAACAGGAAGGACTCGTTTTTTTAGAAAACGCTTTAGAAATGGATTACGATAAACACACCGAGTTACTCGAATATTTACCGGTGTTAGAACAAGACACTGTGGTAATGCAACTCATACACTCTTTTAAAAATAAGCCTTTATAATTAAATTACACAGCCTCAAAAAACGTATTATGCCAAAACACACAGTAACGTTATCACATATACCTGAGCGTACGGAGCGTCCACGCGAAAGCGGCCTAACCATGGTTATGGACAAAGGAATTAGCTTAAGGCAAGCCGAAGATTTTGTTGAAAGTTATGCCGAGTATGTGGATTTTATGAAACTAGGTTTTGGCACTTCGGTTGTTTCGAAACACGTTAAAGAAAAAATTAAAATTTATCAAAACGCCGGTATTAAAACCTATCTGGGCGGCACATTGTTTGAGGCATTTGTGGCTCGTGGTAAATTTGATGAATACGAAAAATTTATTGATTCGTATGGCTTGGATACCGCCGAAGTTTCCGATGGAAGCATTAACATGGATCACGATAGCAAATGTAAATTCATCTCTAAACTCGCAAAAAATTTTACGGTACTTTCTGAAGTCGGATCAAAAGAAGAAGGTATTATTATACATCCCGCAAAATGGGTTAGTATGATGAAAGCCGAATTGGAAGCCGGTTCATTTAAAGTAATTGCGGAAGCGCGAGAAAGCGGCACCGTTGGAATTTTTCATAAAAACGGAAGTGCGCACAGTATGTTGGTTACAAGAATTACGAGTAAAATTAAGCCAACCGATATTATTTGGGAAACACCGCAAAAATCGCAACAGGTTTATTTTATTAATTTATTTGGCGCAAATGTAAATGTTGGAAATATAAGTGTTGACGATGTAATACCTTTAGAAACGTTGCGTGTAGGTTTAAGAGGCGATACCTTTTTTAATTATTTACCGGACGGAACAAAAGATCAGATTTTTTAACGAGCTAGGAATTACTGGTTAGGAGTTAGCGGTTAGGGCTTAGGAGTTAGTGGTTAGGAGTGGATAGCAGACAGAATACAACATACAACATATAATATGAAAGAAATAACAGCAAAAGAATTAAAACAATTGATCGACGAGAAACAAAATTTTCAGTTAATTGATGTCCGCGAACAACACGAATTTGACGAATCAAACTTAAGTGCGGAACTTATTCCGATGGGCGAAGTATTAGATAATGTAGAAAAAATTTCAAAGGATAAACAAGTGATTATTCATTGCCGAAGCGGAAAGCGAAGCGCAACTATAATCAACGCTTTAGAAAGTCAGCATGGTTTTACCAATTTATATAATTTAAAAGGTGGAATATTAGCGTATGCCGAAGAAGTAGGATTGTAAATAGTTTTTAGTTACTTGTAAATAGTTTTTAGTTATTAGAGTTTAGTTTTTAATAACCTGAATGCTAAAGTAAATCACTAAAAATATTAAGCACCAAGAACTAAACATTAAACATTAAAGAAAATATGATTGACCTTTTTAAACACATTATACATTTAGATTTCAACTGGTTATTTTCAAACTATGGTGCCGCCATTTACGTTGTTTTATTTTTAGTAATTTTTATTGAAACCGGTTTGGTAGCAATGCCTTTTTTACCGGGAGATTCGTTATTATTTACCGCGGGGTTGTTTGCCCGAACGGGTCACTTAAATATGTGTTATTTATTAATCTTATTATTTATCGCAGCTGTGTTAGGCGATAATTGCAATTATTGGGTTGGAAGAAAAATTGGTATAAAAATATTCGATTTAAATATAAAGGGTCGACCATTGGTGAAAAAAGAATATTTAGATAAGACCCATTTATTTTTTGAGAAGTATGGAACCAAAGCAATCATAATGGCTCGTTTCGTCCCCTTTATCAGAACCTTTGCTCCTTTTGCAGCCGGCGTTGGAAAGATGGATTATAAAAAGTTTTTTAGTTTTGATGTGTTGGGTGGCGCGCTTTGGATAGGCAGTTTAACCACAGCCGGCTATTTGCTTGGCGAAGTAGAAATGATACGAAAACACATTGATTTAGTTTGTTTGGGTATTATTGCAATCTCGGTAATACCGATTTTAATCACCATTGTTAAAAATAAAATGGGCGGGAATTCCCTTCAAAAATAATATCTACTTCTATTTTAAATAAATTATATTTCGTTCATAATTTCCAAAATTAAACCAGCCAACGAACCGATGAAAAATTTTTTTCTTAATTTTTTAAAAACACTTTTCGACTCACAAGGTGGACAACGTTTTTTAGAAAAAATTCATTTGTTTGTGTTGTATCTCCAAAATTACGGATTGTCAGGCGAATGTGACTCGAGTGGCGAAGAAAATGCCATGAAAATTATTGCTGATAAAATTAATCTTAAAAAAAATCTGATTATTTTTGATGTCGGTGCAAATATTGGAAAGTATACAAATTCTTTTATTACGTTTTTAAAGACTGATTACACAATACACTGCTTTGAACCTCTGCAAACCACTTACGAACTTTTAAACAAAAACACTTCAGGAAATAATCGAATCATTACGCATTGCCTTGGCTTGGGTTCAACAACCGAGGAAACAACCATTTATTCAAATAAAAAAACGAATACTCAATCGTCACTAATTCCGAGAGACATGAGTCATTGGGGAAACGAATACAATTTATCGACTCCTACTAAAATAAAAATCACTACTGTAGATGAATTTTGCTTATCGAACGCTGTTCTGTTTATCGATTTTTTAAAAGTTGATGTTGAAGGTTTTGAATGGCAGTTTTTTAAAGGAGCAAATAAAACTTTACAAGAAAGAAAAATCGGTATTATTCAATTTGAGTTAGGCGTATGCGCCGTAGACGGAAAATATTTTTTTAAAGATATTTTCTATCTTCTTTCTCCAAATTACACGATCTATCGTATAACAAAAAATAATTTGTATGAAATAAAAGCATATAAAGAGCAATATGAAATTTTTCTAACAACGAATTATGTTGCAATTCTTAAATAACGCTTGCGTGCAGAGCCATAAATTTCTCCACTTTTTCTAATATGCCCTCTACACTGTATCTTGCTTTAATAAATACTCTAACCTCATTGGTTCGCTTTGCCAAGTGGTTTTTATCATTTATAAATTTTAACAACGCAGTTGCCAATGTTTGAGGTGTTGTATAACGATCAATAATTTTTTCCATTTCACAATCAAAGTATATATATGATGGAAATAAATTCGGAACTCCATATTTTACCATTTCGCCAACCGAGCCCGAAGCTTTAGTTTTTCCGTAAACTTCTTTATACGCTCTAAACGTTGTAGTTTCTAATGTGGGTGTAAGCAATAAATGACTTCCAAACATTATCTCATTAAATTTGGATTGCTCTACAAATCCTGTAAACGAAATAACAGATAAATTTTGGGATGATAGTTTTTTAAATTCTTCAATTACCCATTGTCCGTATTTTCCAACAGGTTTGCCAAGTAAAATTAACTCCACCGAATTCTCTAATAAAGGGATTAAAAGTTTCAGGGCATCAATAACAGGCGCGTAATCTTTTTTACGTTCATCTATAATTCCCGGAATACAAATTCTAATTTTTTCCGCATAGATTAACGGTTTAAATTCGCCGTTAAAAACAGACCCCGGAATTGTCGGGAAAATTTTTGTTGTATCTGTTATATTATTTTCAACAACATAGTTCTTTACATTTTCGTCGGCAAAGCAATAATAATCCATTCTCTTAACAACTTTTGGAAGGTAATAAAAATCGAGCGCGCCAAAAAATTCCCTCATCATATAAGAAGCCGCTTTAAACACATTAAAAAAAGTGGGTTTAATATACCAATGTTTTAACGGCTGTAAATATGTGTGAGCGTTATGAATACGTAAAACAGTTTTTCCGTAAAATTTAAATTTATAATACGTTTTGTAGTTCGACGCAATGGTGTTGTAGTAGATCCAATCTGATTTATTTATGACATCAAAATGCTCTACAAAAAAAGCACGTACACTTTTATCATCAGGTTTTACAACCCAATTGTAGCGCGCTGCGTATGGTTGCAGTTGAAAAGTGCGATGTATTTTTTCTGTAACATACAACGTTATAACATGCGTTGATTTTTCAAATACTTTGCAAAAGCTATCTAAATCTAACAAGTGGTATTCCAATTCAATAAAAGAAATTACCATCTAAATTTAGTTCAGTTTTTTCTTTAAGAGTAAGCATGTTAGATGATGTTTTTTATCGGCCGTAGTTGGTTTTAAAGGATAAATGGATTCGCCCATCGTCCAAAGTTCACCAGTAAAAACTTCGTAATATTCCTGATCAACAATTTCTGCATGGTTATCATTTAACCAATGTGTAACTTCTGCGCGCGAGTAAACTTGGCCAATAAATGCATGATCTTTTCCATAACCCGCATTTGGGTGGCGGTAAACGTCGTCCACGTAAGTAGTTTCATTGTACGGAAACGTTAACACAATATGTCCACCCGGCTTTAATAAACTAAACATGCCTTTTAGTGCAGCTCTGTTTTCTTTTATGTGTTCTAAAACACTGATGCAGGTAATCATATCAAATGTTTTCGATAACTCAGGTTTTGTAATATCAAGCTTAACGATAGGTACATGCCGATTACTCATTCCATTGCTCCAGTATTTATCTGTATAGTCGCTCGCCGTCATTTTTATACCACAGTAATTTACAACATGCGGAAAAGCTGCACCGCCTGTGCCAACGTCGAGCATCGTTTTTGGGTAAAATTTTGCAATGTATTTAAAGGCAAAAGCGAATTCAACAGGTCGCTCGTTCATACGCTTAAGCGGATATTTTATTTCGCGATGGAAAATTGGTTTAATAAAAAACATCACCAGTTTTTCGTAAAAACTAAAAAGCGATAAAACTAAATTTTTCATAGGGGCAAATATACTAATTAGTGCCTATTAAAGAATTAAAGTGGCTGAAAGAAATCGTCAAGTTCGAGGCGAGCGAAACTTCAAAAAATAGGAGTTTACGAACGTAAATGACTAGTTTTTGAGGTAAGCTCAACGCAGAAATTGGCGTTTTCTATCGGACAATAATTATTGCAATCTGTCGGCGGCGATTGCAGTATTCACCTCCTCGCAATAACCACTATTTACTTTATCGGTGTGCACAAAAATAAAATTGTGCACATACATTCGGCTTTTTTCAAAATGTTCACTTTGTTGCAAAGTAGCAGGATCAACTAAGAGTGGAACTAGTTTAAACGTGTTACTATCAAAATAAAAACAGTGATAGTCTAACATTTTAATCGCGTCAATTATCACGTTAATATTTGGTTGATGGTGGCGTTGTTCTATTTCAATTATTAAAACAGGTTTGTATTTTTTTAATGAAGCAACGCCACCCTTTATCACTTCAAACTCGTGACCTTCGACATCAATTTTTATTAAATCAATATTTAAAATTTTATTATCGCTGGTAAAATTATCGAGTGTATCTGTTTTCACATCAAGTGTGATAAAACTTTGCTCGTTCGTTTCAGTGAAAGATGTATTTAGTGTACCCCGCGTTAACAGATGCGTATTATTAATTTTTGGTATTTTAAATTGTGTATTTTTTTTAATATTGGATAAAGCGATTGAACTGATATGGGAATCAGGAAAAAGCACTCGCAGCCGGCTATTGAGTTTAGGAATGGGTTCAAAACCATAAATATTAGGGGCGGGAATAGTTTTATTTGCTATCACTACAAATGAACCGATGTTACTTCCAACATCAAAAAAAACAGAATCGGTTTTTAAAAAATACTTAACCAAAAGCATTTCATACTCGATTTTTGAAGGATCGTATTGATGCCATGATAAATTTAAGTAATTTCCAAGGTATCGTTTTTTATAAATTGATGGAGCAACAACTATCAGCACTTGCTGAAGTATAAATGAGATTAACGACTTTAACCCTTTAAACATTTTTAAATATTTTTTTCTTTACAAACCCAACGTAGAAAGGCTTAATTTCATTTCTATAAAAAAAGAAAGTGATCAATAATAAAATTATTCCTACCAGTGGATTATAATAAATTGCCTGGTTATTGCCGATAATTAATTGAAAAACAAAAACTACCACACATAATGTTACCGGTAAAACTATTTGTTTTGTAATATTTATTGGGAGGCGTATTAGTTTATTGCTTTCAATATAAACAAATAAAATCTGAAATGGCTTGCTCAAAATGTATGCGATGATGATTCCATTTAAACCCATAAAATAAATAAATGAATACGTAATAATGAGTTGTACCGTGGTGGCAAAAACAAAACTTTTAGCAACCAAATCGGTGCGTTTATAGTAAAATAAAGGTGCAATATAAATATAATACAGAACCTTAAACACCTGCCCCACGCTCAATATTGCTAAAAACGCCAGCGACTTGTGGTAAAAAGATTTTTTTATAAATAGTGTAACCGCAAACGGAACTGTAACCAACGTAAATATCACCGCGAGAATAATAACTATTAAATATCCGCTTACATATTTATTGAGGTGTTCTTTTAAAATAGTTGGTGAAACATTATCTTTTATTAACGCATATATTTTTGGATATACTGCATTGTTCAAACTACCAAAAATTATTTCGATACCTAATGTACATTTTATTCCGAAATCAAATAAACCTACCAATTCTGTACTAAGCATTTTTTCGATGAAAATCCTGTCGGCATTATTGAAAACCCAGTTTAGCAAACAAAAAATTAGTAATGGAATACAAAACTTTCTTATCTCCTTTAAAAACTCTTTATCCGATTTACAACCATAATTCCTGTATAAATAAATTATCGCGGTAAAAAAGATAATGATACCTGAAATTAACCGACCAACTAGCGGCCCCATAACCGTATCGCCAAAATAATACAAGGCCGTAATTGATATACCGAGCGTTGCAACAAAATTAACGATGTTGGCTAATAGGTAACGCAGCGACTGCCCGGTATAAATTAGTTGGTTACAATACAATTTAAAATACGCATTAAAAAATGAAGTCAATACAGTAAAACACATAAACGGGTAAAACTGCATTGGGGCGGCTTCTTTAAAAGATATCTTGAAAATAAACGGACCCAATAAAAGCATAACAGAAATACTTATTGCCGAAAATAATAAACTGTAATAATTTATTGCCGAAAGTTTCCTTTTAAGCAAACTTTCATCGTGTTTTGTTTCTATAATTACAGGTCCTACAAAACTTTCGAGGCAAAAAACAAAAACACTTTGAAACAATAAGGAAAAAGCCAAGTGCAAAGTAAGGTAACCGTAAGTTTTTTCGCTAAGAATATCGCCGGTATAAAAAGGCAATAGTATAAACCCGGCGAGCATTGGCAATGCACCTACAACCGAATAAATAAGAGATGACTTGAAAAATTTTTTAGAAATCATGCCCGCTAAAGATAAGCGATTGCCGCAAAAGATAATAATTTAATGCATGCGTTCTTAGACCTTAAAATATTATATTTATATTCACTAACATGCCCACAAAAAAAGTTTTAATTATAACCTATTATTGGCCGCCAACCGGCGGAGCGGGCGTACAGCGCTGGTTAAAGTTTGCTAAATATTTTGATCAACTTGGTTGGGAACCCATTATCTACACGCCTTCTAACCCCGATTTTCCTACCAACGACGAAACTTTATTAAAAGATGTTCCTGAAAACATTACCATTTTAAAAACACCAATTAACGAACCCTATAATTTTTACCGCAAAATAATGGGTAAGAAAAAAACGGAAACCGTAAATCAGGGATTTTTATCAGAAGGTAAGGAAAACAAATTTTTGCAAGCGTTAATGATTTGGGTTCGCGGAAATTTTTTTATACCAGATGCCAGAAAATTTTGGATTAAACCATCCATAAAATATTTATCGACCTACATCGAAAAAAATAAAATCGACTCTATTATTAGCACGGGCCCGCCACACAGCATGCACTTAATAGCACTTGGTTTAAAATTAAAACATAATATCCCTTGGATTGCCGATTTTAGAGACCCCTGGACACAAATAGATTTCTACAGTCAGTTACGGCTTACTTATTTCGCAGATAAAAAACACAAGCGTTTAGAAAAGAAAGTATTGGTAAACGCCACCAAAGTAGTTACAGTTAGTAAAAGTTGGGCTAAAGATCTTGAACTACTCGGAGGCAGGGAGGTAAACGTTATAACCAATGGTTTTGATGCTGATGATTTTAAATCAGATAAAGATACAATTCCATTGGCGGGTTTTCTTTTACATCATATTGGCGCTTTAAATAAAGACAGAAATCCACACACTTTATGGAAAGTATTAGGCGACCTTTGTAAACAAAATGATGAATTTAAAGCTAATCTTAAATTAAAATTTACCGGCAAAACGGATGCCGCGGTATTTGAAAGCCTTAAACAAAACGGGGTTTTCGAAAATTCTGAAAAAACAGGTTATTTGCCGCATTCGCAAGTAATAAATTTATTACTTCGTTCTCCCATTTTATTATTGCCGCTAAATGATACACCTAACGTTTCGGGCATTGTGCCCGGAAAACTTTTTGAGTACCTAGCAGCAAAACGTCCTATTTTTGCAATAGGAGATATTGCCGGCGATACAGCCTCGATAATAAATGAAACCGCATCAGGCACAATGGTTGGCTTTACCGATTATGAAGGAACGAAGGCTTACGTATGGTGGATGTACCAAAAATATAAAACCAATCAGTTAACTATTAATTCAGCTTCCATTGATAAATATTCACGTAAAAACTGCGCGCTTTCTTACATTGCACTTTTAAGTGAAATTACCAAATAAGATTTTTAATCAGGCAAACTTTTTGTAGCTGTTTCCCGCTTTTCGCTTAATCTTTTTGGCAAAGAAGCTGCCAAAAAGGATACCGCTGCAATCGGGGCTAAAACACAGCAAAACATATCAAACTTAAATTTTACGTTTTACCAGCGCCCGAGATATAAAGGGTTTAGTTCTTTTGTTCGCGTCTTTGCGAACAAAAGAACTAGCGAAGCAGAGCCCGAAGAAGCCCGCACCGGCGCCCAAATAATATTATAAAAAGTGTTTTATTTTACCGGATCATACCCATTTCCGCCCCAAGGATTGCAACGGAAAATTCGTTTTAAAGTTAACCAGCCTCCTTTTAATATTCCGTATTTATTAAAAGCATCAAGGCCGTATTGCGAACATGACGGCGTAAACCTACACGATTTAATTAAAAGCGGCGAAATGGCAAACCGGTAAAATTTAATAATGGCTATTGGAATCTGTTTCAACCTAAAAATTTAAATTATAGAGGTAAACTATTTTGAAATTTTATCAATGATTAAATTTAATACTTCAATCAGGATTAACAAAATAACAATCCATTCTAACAAATTACTTTTTT
>JAYTBK010000309.1:0-8855 GCA_043737035.1 Bacteroidota bacterium
AACGTTATCAAAAAAAATAAGCCCAAAATTTTAGTATTGGACTTCGAATCACTACACTATTCTGTTCAACAAATTAGCCTTCTTGTAAAAACCTACCGCCGGATGCAAATTTTGGCAATTACTGATTATTTGGATAAATTAAAAATGCAGGCAGTTTTAGATGCTGGTATAAAAAGTTACCTTTTAAAAGAATGTGATAAAGAAGAAATTATAGAGGCTTTGCTTGCTACACACAATAACGAGCGTTTTTTATGTGGTAAGGTTGCTTATTATTTAACACAAAGTACCAGTGTCATTATCACAAAACCCGATATGGAAAAAATTTCTTGTCAGGGACTTGGTATCACCGATCGTGAATTAGACGTCATTCGTTTAATTGCTGAGGGTCTGTCGAACAAACTCATTGCCGATAAACTTGAACTCAGCACACATACAGTTAACACGCACCGTAAAAATATTATGGCAAAGTTGCGACTTCCTAACACCGCGGGTATTGTAATGTTTGCCGTAAAAAATAATTTGTTAGCGGCCTAATTTTTTATGAAATCATCCTTGGCACTAAGTGATTATTTTATTCTTTTGTTTGTAGCATTAGTTTTTTCACTTGGGGTTTACACTTTGGCGAAGTTTATGCGGAAGAAATAGTTAAGTGCATTTATTTTTTTAGATTAGCATTTCAACTCCATTGTATTCTTTTTCTGGCCCTCGTTAACCGAAACATTTAGCTATCTTTACAAGCTATTATGCAAGATCAGATTTTAATCCTCGATTTCGGTTCACAGTTTACCCAGCTCATCGCACGCCGAATTAGAGAAATGAATGTTTACTGCGAAATTCATCCTTACAATAAAATTCCTGAAATCACATCGCACATCAAAGGTGTTATACTTTCCGGTAGTCCGCATAGCGTTCGGCAAACCGACCCTCTAAACCCAGATTTAGCAAACATAAAAGGAAAAATTCCGTTGCTCGGTATTTGTTATGGCGCGCAATTGTTAGCGCATTTTTATGGCGGTGAAGTTGGTCGTGCAAACACTCGTGAATACGGCCGTGCGAACCTAAATTTTGTTGATCAGCATAATCTATTATTTAAAGGGATAAATAATAATGCGCAGGTTTGGATGAGCCATGCTGATACTATTTTAAAAATCCCACAAAATTATAAAGTAATTTCTGGCACTGCCGATGTAAAAATTGCCGGTTACGCGGTAGAAGGCGAACAAACTTATGGGATACAGTTTCACCCCGAAGTTTACCATACAACAGATGGAGCTTTGTTGTTGAAAAATTTTGTAATTGATATTTGTAATTGTTCCGCAAACTGGACTTCTGCTTCTTTTATTGAAACTACCGTTTACGAACTTAAACAAAAAATTGGTAACGATAAAGTGGTGCTTGGCTTATCAGGCGGGGTTGATAGTTCGGTGGCAGCGGTACTTTTGCATAAAGCCATCGGAAAAAATTTGCATTGTATTTTTGTTGATAACGGATTGCTTCGCAAAAATGAATTTGAAAATGTGTTGGATTCGTATCAGCACATGGGCCTTAACGTAAAAGGTGTAAATGCGAAAGATCGTTTTTACAATGCGTTAAAAGATATTTCGGATCCCGAACTCAAACGCAAAGCCATTGGCAAAGCATTTGTAGATGTTTTTGATGACGAATCAAAAAATATTACCGATGCAAAATGGCTGGGACAAGGAACGATTTACCCTGATGTCATTGAAAGTTTATCGGTAAACGGGCCTTCTGCTACAATTAAATCACACCACAATGTCGGTGGCTTACCCAGTTACATGAAACTCAGTGTTGTGGAGCCATTGCGTAGTTTATTTAAAGATGAAGTGCGGCGTGTTGGAACGGCGCTTGGTATTAGTTCGGTATTAATTGGCCGACATCCGTTTCCCGGCCCTGGATTGGCAATACGCATTTTAGGTGATGTTACTGCTCAAAAAGTTGAGTTGTTGCAGGAAGTTGACGCGATTTTTATTAATGGCTTAAAGAGTGAAGGTTTATACGATACCGTTTGGCAGGCCGGCGCAATATTATTACCTGTACAAAGTGTTGGAGTAATGGGCGATGAACGCACCTATGAAAAAGTGGTTGCCCTGCGCGCTGTGTCTTCTACCGATGGCATGACGGCAGATTGGTGCCATTTGCCATATGAGTTTCTTGCAAAAATATCGAATGAAATTATAAACAAAGTAAAAGGCGTAAATCGTGTAGTTTATGATATCAGTTCAAAACCACCGGCAACCATTGAATGGGAATAATTTATTTCATTGGTTTTGGAATTAAAGAATTTGAGAATTAGTTTATTTGATCTAATAGTTAACAATCTAAACAATAAGTTAAAGTAAGCAGATTATTTTTTAAATACTAAATGAATATAAAAAAAACTACATATTTAAAATTAGCCCTGTCTTTAATTTTATGTCTTATTTCTTGTGTCTTTCAAGCGCAAAACAAATCCACAGAAATACGAACAATTAACGGCAAAAAATTTTACCTCCATATCGTAGAAAAAGGCCAGAGTTTATACGCTATCGCAAAAATATATAACACGGATATAAATTCCATACTTGCTGAAAATGATGACGCGATTGATGGGTTGAAAAACGGGCAAGAACTTAAAATACCTTTTGATACAGGCTTAGCAAAGGTTTCCGGGCCTATCGATACCAACGCCTATATTTATTGTCGTGTTAAAAAAGGAGAAACTGTTTACGCCCTTACAAAAAAATATAATATTGAAGAGAAAAAATTGTTGGCTTACAACCCCGCATTAACTACATTAAAAGAAGGTGATGTTATTATTGTAGGAGAAAAGAAAAGAAGTTTCATGGACAACGGGAAACGCGACACTACTTATTACATCGTAACTGCCGGCGAAACCATTTACAGCCTTACTAAAAAATTTAATGTTAGTAACGATGTTTTTCAAAAATACAACCCAACCGCAAAGGGAAGTGTACAACTCGGCAAGACGGTTAAGTTTCCGACTGCTATAGGGCAAAGTATTATATTGCCTACTACAAAAAACAGTTACGATAGCCTTGTAATACTCAAACCCAAAAAAACTTCCTACGTTGTGGCTCTACTTTTGCCTTTCAAATTAAATGAGAGTGAAAGTTTAAATGTTGATGAACTTGCTCGTACGCGATCCGGTTTCCCGCACACACAATCGTTGGCACTTGATTTTTATGCCGGTTTTAAAAAGGCGGTCGATTCGCTCAGAGCAAAAGATTTCGATATTACATTAAACATTTACGATATTCAGGAACGCGATTCTATAAAAATTGAAAACTTTTGTAAGTCACCCGAATTTAAAAGCATTGATGTTATTGTTGGTCCGTTGTACGCGGCCGGTTTTAAAATTGTTTCGGCATACGGAAAACCATTAGGAATACCAATCATTTCGCCACTAACCCAACAAAGTAAAATTCTGTATAATAATCCGTTGACCAGTAAAATAACTCCATCGCAATTTACAATTATTGAAAGTCTGGCCGATTTTTGCATCGACTCATTAGGCAGTTCAAATATTTTATTGGTTAATACCACGCAAAAAGATCTGGCTTACACAAAAACATTTAAGGAACGGTACAACTCCGAAATTCTCACACACGGCAAAACGTTGAAAGATAGCGTTACAGAAGTAAAAGGTCTGAGCGGAATAAAAAATGGGTTCATATCCGGCAAAAAAAATGTTGTTGTAATGCTTACCAACAACCCGGTTTATTTACAGGATGTGATAACCCAACTTTACGTTTATTCGGATAAAAAAGATATTGTATTGATGGGATTTAATAGTGTGGCGAATATTAATAACCTCGATCAGGATTACCTTAATGGTTTAAATTTTCATTATGCCAGTGCTGTGGGAACTACTGAGAACGATTCCATCGCGCAAAAATTAATACGGGATTATCAAAATGTGTTTGTTGCCGATCCGTCAGATAATTTTTTTCAAGGATACGATATTGCGATGTATTATTTAAAAAATTTAAAATCACAAGGACCATCTTTTTTTGCCATTCTTGATAAAGTTCCGGCACAAGGCATGGCTACCGGATTCAAATTTTTTAGGCCTGATGGCGAAACCGGATTTGAAAATCGTGCCGTATTTATATTCAAATATTCTAATTATAAAGTTCAAAAATTAGGATGGAAATAAATAAGGATTCAATTGCGGCATGGCTGCAAACTTTGCAGGATAGTATTTGTACAGCCCTTGAAGGGGCTGATGGCACCGGAAAGTTTAGCGAAGATAAGTGGACGAGAAACGAAGGCGGCGGCGGCAGATCGCGTGTTATTACCAATGGTTCAGTTATTGAAAAAGGCGGTGTAATGTTTTCGGCAGTTGGTGGCAAAGCCCCCGATTTTTTATTTAAAGAGAATGCCCACAGCGATGTGGTAAAAGATGCAAATAAAAACGAGCTCACATTTTTTGCTACCGGTGTTTCAATTGTGATACATCCTAATAATCCTTTTGTACCAATCATTCACATGAACATTCGTTATTTTGAGATGAGCAATGGTACGAAATGGTTAGGTGGCGGAATCGACCTCACGCCACATTATATCATTGAAGCTGATGCAAAATTTTTTCACGGTGAATTGAAACAAATGTGTGATAAACATCATACAACATACTATCCAAAATTTAAAACCTGGGCCGACGATTATTTTTATATCCCGCATCGAAACGAAACCCGCGGAATAGGAGGAATTTTTTTTGATCGCCTACATTCCGACGAAAATATGAGCTTCGAGCAAAATTTTTTATACTGGCAAAGTGTAGGAACATCGTTTGCACCAATTTATTTAGAGCTAATTGCCCGAAATAAGAGCAAAACCTATTCGCCGCAAAACCGACAATGGCAAATGTTGCGCCGCGGCCGATACGTAGAATTTAATTTGGTATATGATAAAGGCACACGATTTGGTTTGGAAACGAATGGTCGCGTAGAATCAATTTTGATGAGCCTTCCTAATGTAGCCGGCTGGGAGTACGATTTTAAAACAACTGAAGGTTCACCCGAAGGTGAAACGCTTCAAAACTTAAAAAAGGGAATGAATTACGCTTAAATAAATGGCATAACTTACAACCGTAACAAAACATGAATAATATTATAAAATATTTTTTACAGGGTCTAGTGCTCTGCATTCCATTTGGCATAACGGTAATTATTTTTGTAAAACTTTTCCAGTTTTTTGAAAGCCTTTTTTATTTTGTAGGCTTAACAGGTTTTCCAATTATCGATACGGTTATCTCCATTGCAGCCTCCATTGTTATTATTACAATCGTTGGTATTCTTGCATCCTCATTTGTGTTTAGGAAACTATTTTTATTTTTTGAAGAAAAGCTCAAACATGCCCCTTTTATTCGACACGTTTATTCGCCGATAAAAGATTTTATAAATGCTTTTATGGGTAACAAAAAAAAGTTTACCAAGCCGGTTTTGGTTCTAACAAATCCTCAGGCAGGTATTGAAGAGCTTGGATTCATAACTCAGGATAACTTAGCAGAGTGGGGCGTAAACGATAAGTGCGCAGTTTATTTACCTTACTCGTACTCATTTTCGGGACGGTTGGTAATTGTGCCAAAAGAAAACATTCGACCGATTAATGCGGATGGAGCAGATGCAATGAAGTTTATAATTTCGGGCGGCGTGGCAGATGTTGATTAACTTTAAATAACGAAGTTTAACCTACAAAGTAAAATTGCTCAACGTTAATCATGTATCTTCGCTTAAAGACAGTTTTGTTTTAAAACCATTTTAATAATTCAATAACATGAAAATTTTCTTAACGTATTTAACTCTTCTTTGTGTTTTTTCTGCTAGCTCTCAAAAAATAGATGTAAGCAACTCAACCCAAAATTTTTCCTCCGGCAGCCATAATGCTTATTCCACCGTTATTTACGGAATATCAAAAGAGGATGTGGAAACTAAATGGAAAAGTTTTTTAAAAGACTTTAAGAACGAAAAAGTAAAAAGCGATAACGGTGAAATTTTTGGCGATAATTTAGTGATTAATGACTGGGGAAATAATCCAATTGACATTTACTCCAAGTTAGACGAAGATAAAAAAGCGAACAGCGTGGTTTTACACGTTGCTTTTGATTTGGGCGGAGCGTACTTATCATCCTCCGATGCAGATAAACATAACCGTGCGATAAAAATGCTAAAAGAATTTGCGGCAAAAACGTCGAAGGATGGCTTGAACGATAAAATGAAAGAACAGGAAAAAATATTTGCGAAGTTAGAAAACGAACAGAAAGATTTGGAGAGGGAAAATAAAAACGCCCAATCCAATATCGAAAGCTATAGAGAAAAAATAAAAAAAGGGGAAGAGGAAATAAAAAAGAATGAAGAAGCGCAGTTAAAAAAACGTGCAGAACTTGAAATTCAGAAAAATAATGTGAACGCAGCTAAACTTCTACTGAATAAATTAAATTAACAAATTCCAATCAAATTTTAAAACTGATAACTCACGTTAATCAGTTTTTTATTTTTATACTAAATGGGGATTTTAAGAACCTTATTGGCCTTGGCCGTAATTGTTTTTCATTCATATAAAATTTTCGGTTTGCGCATGTGTGGCGGGCAGGTTGCTGTGCAGAGTTTTTACATTATTTCCGGCTTTTATATGGCACTTATTTTGAACCAAAAATATACAGGCGCAGGAAGTTATATTACCTTTTTAAAAAGTCGTTTTTTTCGCATATTTCCGGTGTATTGGTTTGTGCTGTTTTGCGCGCTCACTATTTCGGTTTTTGGCTATAGCGCATTTGATAAACCTTATTATTTAGCGAGGTATTTCGCAAATAGCGGCTGCCTGAGCGGACTTACGATTTTTTATTTTGTATTAGAAAACATAATTGTTATTGGTCAGGACATTTTATATTTTTTGCGCATGAACGAATTTTGTGTACCTGTATTTTCGTACCATCCGCTTTCGTATAATCACAATGCTTATCAGTATTTATTGGTTCCTCAGGCTTGGTCAATAAGTATTGAGTGTGTTTTTTATTTGTTAGCTCCATTTTTGGTGCGTAAAAAATTGAAGTGGCAGGTTGCTGTAATTATTTGCAGTTTAATTTTACGCATGTTGTATGTTACATGTTTCAATTTAAGTTTCGATCCGTGGACGTATCGTTTTTTCCCTTTTGAAATCGCTTTATTCCTTGCCGGAAGCGTGGCGTATTATTTTTATAAAAAATATGAATACAAAGTGGCAGATTTTCGTCGTGTGGGCATTTTCTTATTATTTACATTAACAACAGCTGTTATTTTTTACAACGAAATTGAAATAGATGAAACGATTAAATCGTATTCATTTTATTTTTTGCTTACGCTTTCAATACCATTTATTTTTAACGCCGTAAAAAACAGTGCTTTCGATCGCTACATCGGCGAATTGTCATTTTCTTTATATATTGTTCATCACATCGTGGTATCGGTTATGCGTGGCTGGTTTTTTAGTCATATAAATTATATAAGTTATTATGGTTACGCCGTTTTAACTGCATCCATCATTATAGCCATTTTTTTGCAGCGGGTTTTAATCCGCCGTATTGAAGTTTACCGGCACAAAAGATTTTGCTGATTTAATTTAATTTTTTTTGCAAATAGAAAAATTATGGTAAATTTGCACTCCATTAATTTAATGGCCCGTTCGTCTAGGGGTTAGGACGCGTCCCTTTCACGGACGAAACACGGGTTCGATTCCCGTACGGGCTACAGAAGTAGCATTAAACCCGCCTTTGTAGCGGGTTTTTTATTTGTCATAAATATATTAGCACAACTACATTTTTCTTGAATTGAATTCCTAATTAACTTTTGTTTTGATATATGGAAGTCAGAAATATACTTTTTCATCTAGATAAAATATTAATAATGTATCATTAAGTTCGTCAAGGTTTGTACCATTTCAAATCCACGAGAGTGCGCATAAAAAAACAACTGGTTTTGAGGAATCAGGTACACGCTGGGGAATGAAAAGTCCAATTTGCTGTTAAATTCAGCATTTTTTTTCAGGAATAGATTTTTAACAGTCACTACAAACCACTGTACTATGAAATCAACAATACTTACCTTCACCTTCGCCTTTGCCTCACTTACTTCCTGCAATAAACAATGGACAGACCCTTCACTTAACGCAACAGATCAAAATTTTATAGTGATGGCTGCTTCCCACAATTTAAATGAAATTGAAGCAGGTGTGTTGGCTCATAATAAATCGAGTGACGTTGCCGTGTTAGCTTTTGCCGACAAAATGGAATACGAACACCGTGAAGCCCAAAACGAGTTACGTTCATTAGTTGAAAGTAATCATTTGAATATGCGTTATAACGAGAAATTAGAAACGATGAAATTGCAATTGATTCAATTAAAAGGACGTGATTTTGATTCAAGTTATGTACATAAACATTTAGCATATCAACGAAAAATCTTGCAAATTTTTGAAGATGAAATTCAAAACGGAAAAGATGAGGGTTTAAAATATTACGCGTCCAAATATATCAATCACCTCAAATTAAATAGAGAGTATGCGGCAGTTTTGGCACAAAATTTTTAATTTATGTTCTAATTTAAATTCTTTTAGTTATGTGTAAAAATCCCATTCCAATCAATATGGGCAAGTATATTAATACCAAAAAAAATGCAGTCTTCGGCTCTATCGTTTGCCCTTTTAATTACGATTTTAGCAGAAGTACAATTATAAAAAATACAGCACAATCAATTTAAAATAAGCACCAAAAATAATTCTATTTTACGGTTTCATAATCAGTACCGAGGGAACATGCGCCAGCCATTCCGGCTGATTTTCAATAGATCGTTTCCAAC
>JAYTBK010000310.1:0-3626 GCA_043737035.1 Bacteroidota bacterium
TTGTAAAACGATTGATCCACCCGCGCCACCGCCACCTGCTCCATCATTACCTGCAAGCGGTGGACTTATACCATCCGCAGTAATTGAAATGCCTGCGCAGACAGCAGTAATTAGAGTGTTAGCTTTAATTAATATTATTCCGCCACCGTTTCCGCCGCTAGTACCGTTGTTATCATTTTGATGGCCGCTACCACCCCCCCCGCCCATAAAAATAGACGAAGTAGAAATTTGAGGTGATAAGCTTAATCCTCCTAAGCCGCCTGCGGTGGGACTGCAACCTCCCAGAGTACTATTCCATCCAACCCCGCCGGTGCCACCCGTGGTAAAATTTCCGCCGCCGCCGCCGCCGGCATTTACATCGTTACCGCCGCCACCGCCATTTAAAATTTTGCCACGCGCTCCGGCAAAAGCGGCATTGGTATTTTTATAAATGCCTTCGCCTTTGCCTGCATACCTGTTACCAATTGCTGCGACATACGTAACATCATCACAATTGGTGTAAGAATTTGGGTTGCGAAGACCGCCAAGGAAACCAATTCCGTTGGCTGATATATTATTTTGCAATGTGAGAGTATTGGTTACTTCAAAGGCAATTACACCGCCCACGTTTCCATTCCAGGGAAGACCAATTATGTTTGCTACTGTTGTGTAATTTGCTCCCATATTGCGAAACGAAATAACTTGTACCGACGAGTTTGCGCCTGTATTATAGGCATTTACTAGTGCGCTTGAAAGTGTGATAGAAGTTGGCGATCCGACTCCTGGAATCCTCGATGAAATAACACCTATTTCATATCTGCCTGCGTTAGCGATGATTGAAAGATTCCCAAATGATGCTGTGTTAGCGGTATTTCCCCCGATGACATCGTCCTGCATTTGCATAATAATAACCTTTTCGCCGGCAATAAAATTATGGTTCGTTTGATCAACGTTAGTTACAGTTAGCACATTACCGCCGCTTATAGCAGTAACTTTAGCGTAAGCGTTTAAGATTTGCCCATTCGTTAAGAGGCTAATTAACAGGAAAAAACATATTACATACATTTTTATCATTCGCAGGGGATCGACGATTTGCAACTAAAATAATTAATTTTATCGATTTAGGCAAATATTATACCCTTTTTGGAGGTAGTTTTTAGCCCCGATTTTAGCGGCATCCTTTTGGCCGTCTCTTTCGCCAAAAAGATAGAGCAAAAAGCGGGAAAAGCTCCTTAAAAAATCGAACTTTTACAAGAAATTATACCAATATTGGCAATGGTTTTAATGTTATCTTAATTGGTATATTAGTACCCCAACTTAAAATAGTATTATGGAAAATAATGTGCCTAAAAAAAAGAAAAGTTTAGTGAAAAGAATTTTTAAATACACGGGTATTACATTTTTAATTTTGCTCATTTTAGTAATTGCCGCACCCTTTATTTTTAAAGATAAATTGGTTGCTTTAGCAAAAAAGGAAGCCAATAAAAGTTTAAATGCTAAAGTTGATTTTGGTGATTTTGATCTCACGTTAATATCGTCGTTCCCTGATTTTAGGTTCAAAATACAAAACATAAGCGTTATAAATATTGAACCTTTTTTGGGCGATACGCTCGCGTACATCAAGCAACTTTCTTTTGATCTTAATTTAAAAAGTGTAATAAGCGGAGATAAATACAAAGTAAATTCTGTTATTATAGAAGATGCAAACATAAATGCCACTGTATTGCCCGATGGCCGCGCAAGCTACGATATCACTAAGCCTTCTGCGGATACAACTAAAACTATTGCAAACGATACAAGCGCTACAAAATTTGCACTCGAATTAAAATCGTTAAAAATAAAACATACTAACATTCGCTACAACAATATGAAGGGTAATATGCTCGCTGTTTTAAAAGATTTGAATTATACGATGAATGGTGATTTTACACAAGATGTTTTTGTATTGAGCAATTTATTGGAAATTGAAGAAACTACGTTTGCAAGCACCGGAACCGGATACCTTACCAAGGTTAAAACCCGCTTTAAGGCGGACCTAGATATGGATATGCCGAATAAAAAATATGCGTTTAAAGAAAATGAGTTAAGCCTTAACGACCTTACACTTACGTTCGACGGTTATGTGGCCATGCCAACCGATGATATAAATATGAACGTAAAATTTGCAACTAAGCAAACAGAATTTAAAGCCATTTTATCACTAATACCGAGCGTGTACAGTAAAGATTTTGCCAGCGTAAAAACCACCGGTAAATTGGCATTGAATGGTTTTGCGAACGGAACCATGCACACGAGTAAAGACGGTAAAAGTGACAAATACCCGGCATTTGAATTTAACCTAGCAATTGCCGATGCCATGTTTAAATACCCTTCGTTGCCAAAAGCTGTAAATAATATAAACATTGATATACATGTGGAAAACAAAAAAGATTATTTAGATGCCACCGTGATAGATGTAAATAAATTTCATTTAGAAATGGGAGGCAATCCTGTAAATCTTTGGGCTCACGTGAAAACTCCGATCTCCGACCCGGATATTAAAGCACAGATTAAAGCCGTAATTAATTTAGCTTCTGTAAAAGAATTTGTACCTCAGGAAAAAGGGGATGATATGAGCGGAACAATTAAAGCGGATGTTTCTGCCGAAGGACGCTTGAGTAGTTTAGATAAAAAAGAATACGAAAAGTTTAAAATGGCCGGCAGCATTGAAGTTGATCAAATGAATTACAAAACAAGCTCCTTACCATACAGTGTATTATTAAAACTAATGAAATTAAATTTTACAACACAGTTCGTTGAGTTAACAGCATTAGATGCAACGATGGGAAAATCGGACGTTAAAGCCAATGGTAAGATTGATAATTTTTTACAATACATTTTTAAAGATTCTTTAATTGCAGGCCGTTTTGATGTGCAATCGAACTTACTTGATATTAACCAACTCATGGGACCGCCCTCTACAAATACAACAGCGGCTAAAACGTCTACCGCCGGTTCGGAAATGAGCGTTGTTGAAGTGCCTGAAAATATTGACTTTGCATTAAATATAAACGTTGGAAAAATGTTGTACGATAATTTGGTGATAGATAATATGCTGGGTGCTGTTACCGTACGCAATAAAAAAGTAGATATGTCGAATTTAAAAATGGATTTATTGGGCGGTAATATTTTATTGAGCGGTTATTACGAAACTACTACTATCACTAAGCCTACTATTAATTTCAATTTGAAAGTTGATAATTTTGATATTCAAAAAACATTTACGGCATTTAATACGGTGCAAAAAATCGCTCCAATTGGTCAGTACGCAAAAGGTATGTTTGCCGCAACATTGCAAAATTTTAATGCGGATCTCGATACTAAAATGTCGCCCATTTTAAATTCATTGCAAGGACAAGGTGTTTTTAAAACCAATAGCGTTTCAGTTGGCGGCTTTCCACCATTTGTAAAATTAGGTGAAGCTTTAAAAATTGAACAGCTTAAAAACTTAGTAATAGAAAATGTAAATGCCGAATATGAATTTAAAGATGGCCGCGTGGCATTGCGCAATCCGGTAAAAGTAAAAATTGGCAAAATTAATGCCGACGTAACGGGGTCAACAGGTTTTGATCAAACTATTGATTACAATTGGAAAATGATTGTCCCTA
>JAYTBK010000311.1:0-18248 GCA_043737035.1 Bacteroidota bacterium
TTCTTCGTTAACTGTTAGCGGCGCACACACCGAAACAACCAGTATCACCATTTCAGGTTCAGCATCAACAGGATTGACTCGTTTACGAGTTATTTCGAACGAAGGTTTGGTGTCAGATCCTAACCAATCGATGTTTTATGGTGAATATGAAGAATACACCTTAAATTTAATTCCAGCTTTAACATATAACTGGACTAATGGCGTATCAAGTGTTGGAACTACAAATCCTCTGCCTGTTACCCCAACCGTTACTACAACGTACAGTTTTGTTGCATCGGATGGCAATGGTTGTATGATTAATTCAACTCCGGTTACAGTTACAGTTAATCCTACTCCAACAGTTACTGCTGTAGCATCGAATACTAATTCTTGCGCGTCCAGTTCTGTTACGCTAACAGGAGGCGGTGCAACAACTTACAGTTGGATGCCAGCGGGCGGAAGCGGTTCAGTAACTGTGGTTACCCCAATAGCTAGTGTTATCTATACGGTTACAGGTACATCGTTAGGATGTAGTGCTACAAAAACTATCTCTATCAATGTTACACCTACGCCTACATTAACAGTGGCATCGTCGTCGAGTGTGATTTGTGCAGGTTCTACAGTTAGTTTAACAACTACCGGTACCGCAACAACTTATACATGGGCGCCTACCGCGTTAAATACTGCTTCCATAATTGCTACACCAACGATTAGTACAACTTACAGTGTAAAAGGAGCGAACTTAGGATGTACCTCAACGAGAACAGTAAATGTAACAGTGAATAATGTTCCTGCAATTACATTAACTCCATCGTCTACGATTTGTCCCACGACTTCAGTTACTTTAATTGCTACAGGAACATCCACGGCTTATGCTTGGAGTAATGGAGCAACTACTGCAACAACAACCGTATCACCTGCTGTAAATACAGTTTATACTTTTACGGGAACAAACACGTGCGGAGTTTCTACAGCTACAACAATGGTTTCTATCGGTGCTACACCGGTTGTTAGCGCAACTACTTCTGCCACGTTAATTTGTTCAGGAAATGCGGCGGTGTTAACTGCAAGTGGAACTGCAACCAGTTATTCATGGAGTACGGGCGCTACAACTGCAAGTATATCGGTAACTCCAACCATTACGACATTGTACATTGCTTACGCTATTAACACCTGTGGAACTACAACAGCAACAGTAGTACAAAACGTATCGGCTTGTACCGGTATTAATGAGATTACAGGTGGAATTGATGTTCAAATTTATCCTAATCCGGCTACTGATTACGTGATTGTTAGCATTCCTGCAAGTATTGCAACTAATAATACAACGGTAGAAGTTACTGACGCATTAGGAAAAGTTGTTATTAAAGAAAATTTAAATACAGAATCAACCACAATCCGATTATCAAAATTACATGACGGTGTATATTTCTTTAAAGTAACGAGCAATAATCAAATTATTAAAATTGGTAAAATTGCTAAGCAATAAGTTTTAAATTCTTAATTAAAAGGCTATCAATTTCGGTTGATAGCCTTTTTTATTAACCAGATTTAATAGTGCGAAGAAACAACATTGTATTTTTAAACCGTATGTTGGGTGGACATATTTTAGCGTCGATTGCAGCGACATCCTTTTTGGCTGCATCTTTACCAAAAAGATATAGCGGAAAAGCGGGATTAGCTCCCAAAAAAATGTACCTATAAAACATTTAAAACTTAGGGCATTTGAGGCCAACTATATTAGCTGTATTTTTATAAACTTGTTTACTAGTATAAAATGAAAAATACCATATCAACACAATTGTTTGAAAATGCAAAAAACTATTTTCCCGGTGGTGTAAATTCTCCTGTAAGAGCTTTTAAAAGTGTGGGCGGCGTGCCTGTTTTTATTGAAAAAGGTAAAGGTTCGCATATTTGGGACGCCGATGGAAATGAGTATATTGATTACTGCGCAAGCTGGGGCCCTTTAATATTAGGCCACGCCAACGATATTGTATTAGACGCCGTAGAAAAAACTATGAGAAACGGAACGTCTTTTGGCGCACCAACACGTTTAGAAAATGAACTTGCAGAACTTATTCTTACCAATAACACTTACATTGAAAAAATACGTTTTGTTAGCAGCGGAACAGAAGCGGTGATGAGCGCGATTCGTTTGGCACGCGGATTTACAGGTAGAAATAAAATTTTAAAATTTGAGGGCTGCTATCACGGCCACTCTGATTCGCTTTTAGTTAAGGCGGGCTCGGGTTTAGTTACGTTTGGAAATACTTCATCGGCGGGCGTACCAGAAAGTTTTGTTAAAGAAACAATTGTTGTTCCATTAAATAACAAAGAAGCGGTGGAACAGGCTTTTGAACAGTTTAAGAACGAAATTGCCTGCGTTATAATTGAACCGATTCCGGCAAATAACGGATTGCTTTTACAGGAAAACAGTTACCTCCAATTTTTAAGGGATATTTGCACCAGCAATAATGCGCTTTTACTATTTGATGAAGTGATAAGCGGTTTTAGAGTAGGATTTTGCGGCGCTGCGGGATACTACGATATTAAACCTGATATTATTACGTATGGAAAAATTATTGGCGGTGGATTTCCTGTTGGCGCTTACGGAGCAAGCAAGGAAATCATGTCATCAATTTCTCCGGAAGGAAATGTTTATCAAGCTGGTACCTTAAGCGGAAATCCTGTAGCCATGACGGCAGGTATTGCACAGCTTAAAGAATGCTTAAGGCCAAATTTTTATAAAGAACTTGAAAATAAAACTCGAAAATTAATTACAGGATTATCTGAAAACAAAAAACACAATTTTAAAATATTTAGTATCGGTTCTATTTTTTGGTTAGCATTTACTGATAAACAAACTATCGCTTGCGCGGAAGACATTGATCCAAAAAGCATGCAACATTTTAAAATTTTATATCATGCGTTATTGGAAAACGGAATTTATTCGGGTCCATCGGGTTACGAAGTTGGCTTTATGAGTGAAGCGCACTCGCAAGATGATATCGATAAAACCATCAGAGCATTTGAGATTGCCTTTGAAAACTTATAAAATTGTTGCTGGTTTTTTTATGGGCATGTTTTTGTTTTTCATGCATTTTGTTTAAAAAATTAATTTATGTTTTTACTGTAAAATAACATTGCTTCGTAGCGCCTCCTCGCAATCACGAACCGAAATAACTCTTACATAACGGAACATGGATGCTACATTGTAACAAGGAAGAAACAAACACAAAAAGATAAACAATACGCTTATTAAAGAATGTCATACTATTTCAACACAGGTAACACAATGTTTGACGCGTTTAACGCGTCATGATAGAGTTTAATATCGCATTTAATAAAGTCTGTATCATCGCAGTGATAAATGTCGATAAACTGCTGAGGGTTTCTGTCTGCCAATGGGAACCAAGTACTCTGCACTTGTATCATTAAACGATGTCCTTTTTTAAATGTATGTGCAACGTCGGGCAAATCAAATTTTACAGACGTGATTTTATTAGGTTCAAATGCTTCAGGCTTTTCAAAACTGTTTCTATAACGACCTCGCATAATTTCAGCCCGCACCAACATTTCATAGCCATCCATTAAATAGTTTTGTTTATTTCCCGTTCCATAAATCACTGTGTCGTATTCAAATCCATCAGGAAATACATCAATAACTTTAACAACAAAATCAGCGTCTGTGGTGGATATGCTAACTTTTAAATCGGCTGTTAAAGTTCCTGCAAGTGTGAGATCCGTTTCAAGTACATTGGTTTTAAAAGTAATGACATCGGTTCTTCTGCTCGCAAAACGCTGATCGTCGGTCATGTATTCACGCGTTCTGCTCGCCAATACATCTTCAATGTAAGGAACAGGTTTAGCCGGATCGCTGGTGTAGGATGCGAACGTATTTGCAGTGTTTGATTTTTGGAACGACATATTACCATTATCATTAAAGTATACTGGGGTTTTTACTATTTCTTTTGGCGGCCAAAAGGATAAATTCTTCCACTCATTTTCACCTGTAAAAAAAATTGAAGCCTCAGCGAGTTTATCAATGTTTCCTTTTCCTTTTAAGTGATAATTAAAAAAAGGAATCTCAATATTATTTTGAAAATATTCGGCAGTTTTACTTCCGAAGCGAATGTTGCCTAGAAAACTTCCGTCCCCTTTACTCCAACCGCCATGAAACCAAGGACCCATAACGATCTTATTATTTGTGGTCGGGCTTTGTTTTTCAATCGCCCCATACAGTCGCCATGCACCAAAGCAATCTTCTGCGTCAAACAGGCCGCCAACCGTTAGCATGGCAGGTTTCACATTCGTGCAGCCCACGCGTGCATCACGTTCTTTCCACCATGCATCGTAATTGGGATGGTTCATTAATTCATTCCAAAATAAAATACTATCACCCATTAATTTAGTAAAATTTTTAATGGCACCTGTTTCAAGGTAAAATTTAAATTTATCGTCTGTATAATATTCGAATTCACTTGGCCCTACGGTGGTTGGTTTTGGGCGCGGTTGGCCAAACCCCGAATAAAAATTAAATGCGTCGCCCAACATAAACGCGCCATTATGATGAAAATCATCTCCCAAAAACCACTCGGTTACCGGAGCTTGTGGGCTTACAGCTTTTATTGCAGGATGCCCGCTTAACGAAGCCATGGTTGAATAAAATCCGGGATACGATGTTCCAAAAACACCAACGTTACCATTATTGTTGGGAATGTTTTTTACAAGCCAGTCAACCCCGTCATACGTGTCGCTTGCCTCATCAATATCAGTTTTCTTTTTTTTATTCGGATTAAAAGGCCTTACATCCATAAATGTGCCTTCGCTCATCCAACGGCCGCGCACATCTTGAATTACGAGAATATAACCTTCTTTTAAATACTCCCTCCAATGAAATGTATACAAGCGTTGCTGAATTTTATCTTCGCCATAAGGAGCACATGAATAAGGCGTGCGTATCATTAAAAAAGGATGCTTTTCTTTATTATTTTTTGGAGCGTACACTGCCGTAAACAATTTAACACTGTCGCGCATTTTAACTAAATATTCTTTTTTTGTATAATTATCGCGTATCCACTGTTCATTAATAGTTTGGGAGTTCAGGCTAAAATAAATGAGTCCTGTTAAAACAATGAAAACGATTTTCATATAAGAATGTTGAATAGTAGAAAGTAAATTTAACCGAAATATTGAGAGATTAAAATACCAAAATAATAATTATTATTGAGCTTTTGAAATAATAAAACTGTACAATATATCAGCCACTATAACGTTAAACAAAACATGAGGATTGGGATACTGCTTTTGTTTTTTTCTTATTCGTCAGCGGCACAAACGTGGATCCAAGCATCCAATTTCCCTGGTACTGCACGAGACGACGGCTCTCAATTTACGATTGGAAATAAAACATATTGTGGCTTAGGGCTTGACCTCAATTTTTCGTGCACCAACGATTTTTATAGCTTTGATATGTTTACTGAAACGTGGCTGGCATTCGCAAATTTGCCAATAGGTAACAACCGCCAATATGCTTGCGGATTTACACTAAAACAACAAGGCTATATTTTTGGTGGAGTAACCTGCGTCAATTTTTTTCAAAATGATTTATGGGAGTATGATCCTACACTAAACAGTTGGGCATGTAAAGCGTCTTTACCATCGGTTGGAAGAAGTGGAAGCGCCGTTTTTACAATGAATAATGCCGCGTACATAATTGGTGGAAGAACATCATCCAATAACGGGATTGCAGAAGTTTGGGCATATGACGCAGGCAACGATAGTTGGGCACAAAAAGCAAGTCTGCCGAACAACGGGATGTGGCGAGGCGTGGCGTATCAATATAACGGTTTAGGATATGCCGGCCTTGGCAAAAACAGTCTCGATCAATACAACAAACAATTTTACCAATACTCTGTTGCCACCAATCAATGGGGCGCAACGCAAGGGTTTACATATTCCCCACGCGCCTATGCGGGATATTCTCAAATTAACGAGTTCGGTTTTCTATTTGGTGGAATAGATTCGTTAGGAATTATATCTTCAACTTTAGACAAAATAAATTTACTAAACTTAACGGTAAACACTTTACCTAACTTCCCGGATACCGCGCGCAAAGGATGTATAACATTTGTAGGCCCTAATGGGTATTACATAACAACAGGAGCGTCTAATAATAAACGCTTCAAAAATACGTGAAAGCTAACACAAGCGATAAGCGTTGAAGAGAAAAGTTGTTTTCCGGAAATTACCTTATTTCCAAATCCTGCCTCCAATCAACTACACATTAAATCAAAAAACACATTTATAATAAAGGAAATCCAACTACAAAATAATACTGGCGAAATTGTTTTGAAAGAAAAAATTGAAAGTAATGAGGCCACACTACAATTAACTTTAAGAAGTGGGCTGTATTTTTTAATCTTTATATCTGATAAAAACTTAATTTCATACTATAAACTAATAATTGAATAACTGTAAATCTAAAAACGCGTCCATGAAAAATATCATCTTCTCAATTCTGCTATTCTGTTCTACAATTAGTTTTGCACAAACGGTAAAATCCGACGATATTATTGGAACCTACATGACTGATAAAAACGAGGGTATGGTAGAAATTACCAAAAAAGATTCGAAATACTTCGGCAAACTAATGTGGACAAAAACGCAGGGTAAACTCGATGAAAACAACCCTGATGTGAAACTACGATCTGAAAAACTGGCGGGAAAAGAAATTCTCAAAAATTTTATTTATGACAATGGTACATGGGAAGATGGAACTATTTACGATCCTAAAAACGGAAAAACCTACAGCTGCAAAATTACAAAAGATGAAAAAGGTAATTTAAATGTGCGCGGATTTTTAGGAGTTTCACTTCTTGGTAGAACGACGCTTTGGATAAAAGTAAAATAATTTAATCCTCGTCATTTTTATAAATCCGGCATGTTTCATTGCTAAATACCAGTTGTAATTTTATTGTACTGTCCTCTGCAAGATTCCAATTAGTTTTTGATGTGAGCAATGAATGGGTTATCCAGTAATTAACTTTAAAATTTTGTAACTGGGTACGCAACTCCGTTTTTGTAAGTTCACTGTTTAAACAAACGCTTTTTCTGTTTGTATACAAGGATAATGCGCGCGGCTTGTCAAAAGCGACAATCGCATTCTTAGAAATGTTGTTTTTTACAAAAGATATCATTTCTTTTGCGTTGTTACTTTCTGGGCCTTCCAATATTTCATTTTCATGTTCAGAAATTTTTTGCCAGGCTTCATGATAAGAGAATAATACAAAAAAGCCAATAAAATATGGCAGCCAAAATGAAGATTTTACAAATGGAGTAACCGCGTTTTTAAACCCGATAATGGCGTAGAAAAAAAGTATAAATATTACGGGAAATAAAAACCTAATTCCTGTATCGCTGTAGGCATAAACCATAAGCGATAAAATATATAATGTTACATATATATTTAAAAGGCTGAAACGGTTAAATTTTAGTTGGTGAAAAAAACCGAGCCATGTAAAACACGATAAGGATGACGCGGCCAAACAGAGAATAAAATAATAATTTTTGACTTCGTAATCGCGAAAAAAACGATGGAAGGCCTCGTTTTGATAAGATAAATGATTCATTGCTTTTGTGAAAGACTGTTCTGTTTCAAAAAGTTTCGGGTAACTACTATCGGCAGGAAACAGCAGCTTTATAAAAATAAAAGTTGTAATTAAGAAAACCAGAGAAAGAGTAATAAATTTTAGATTTGAAAAATTTAATTTTTTTTTCATGATCAAATTGACGACGCGATAAAAAATTATGGCAATTAACAACACCAAAGCTACCGAACGGATGTGAAAGCAAAAACCCAGTAATATACCAATGATAATAGATAAAATTAAATTCTCTTTTTTTAAAGAAAAGTAAAGAGTGAGTGACGAAAAAAATAAAAATGGGATATCCGATAAAATTTCTGTTTTAAAAGATAATGTAACGGGATTGTATGCGATGATAAGAGTTGTGATGATAGCTGTTGCAGCGGAAAAACGTATGCGTAACAAAAGATAACCAACCACACAACTCAACAATAAAAAAACACTCAGGTAAACGTTTATAACAGTGTAATTAACTCCGTAATATCCAATAACTGGAGCCAATAATAACGGAAATCCTACCGGGTAAGCTTTGGGGCCTAAAAAGGCATTTGGATTAAAGATGTAGCCGGTTTCGTTTTGTGGAATTCCTCTACAAACGTTTTCTCCCTGATGAATGTATTGTGCAAAATCATCGCCCCAATCGTGGCTGGATTTTATATTAATAAACAAAAGCGGAATTAGTAAAATGACTAAAAAACTGTACTCAATTACTTTTTTCATTTACCTGAACGAGAATTTTAATAATTTAGTAATTCCTCAATTGCCAGTTCAACTTTTTCTGCATTTGGCAACATGGTTTTTTCAAGAATAGAATTTAACGGAATGGCCGGAAGATTCTCTGAACCTATAACTTTTACCGGAGCATCTAAATTTTTGAAACATGCCTGAGAAATACGTGAAGCGATACTTTGCGCGAATCCGTTAAAAACAGGCTCTTCAGTCAACACCATACACTTTCCATGCAATGTAGCGCTTTTAAATATCGCTTCTTCATCAATAGGTGCAATGGTTCTGAGGTCAATAATTTCAACACGACCTTCAAATTTTTTAGCTGCCGACTTAGCCCAATAAACTCCCATACCGTAAGTTATAACGGTTAACGACCTGCCTTCTAAAATATTATTATGAGTTGCTTCCTGCACAATTCTGGCTTTGCCAAAAGGAATTACATAATCTTCATCGGGTTCAATAGTTTTCGCGTCTTCGGTGCCTTTTATTTTACTCCAATACAATCCCTTATGTTCCAACATTACTACAGGGTTAGGATCATAATAAGCTGATTTCATCAGCCCTTTTAAATCGGCTCCGGTGCTGGGATAAGCTATTTTAATTCCTTTAATATTTGCCAACACGCTTTCTACAGAACTGGAGTGGTAAGGGCCGCCGCTCCCGTAGGCACCAATAGGTACTCGAATAATACAGCTCACGGGCCATTTGCCATTGCTTAAATAACACGATCGACTAACCTCGGTAAACAACTGATTTAACCCCGGCCAAATGTAATCGGCAAACTGAACTTCAACAATCGGTTTTAAACCAACCGCACTCATGCCAACCGTACTTCCAATAATAAACGCCTCTTGTATAGGCGTATTAAACACGCGCTCGTCGCCAAATTTTTGCGCTAAAGTTGCTGCTTCCCTAAATACACCTCCTAGGCGTTTACCAACGTCTTGCCCGTATAATAAACACTCCGGATATTTTTCCATTAATTCGCGAATGGCAAATAACGCACTATCAACCATAACGGTCTTCTCTTTGCCTTCGGGTTCGCGATTGCCTTTTTCTTCTGTAATTGGTGTTGGTGCAAAATCGTGCAAGAATAAATCTTCAGGGCGCGGATCTTCTTCCAATAAAGCCTTTTGATATTCAACTTCAACAAAAGCCGCCGCTTCATCTTCCAACTTTTTTACTTCTATAGCATCTAATCCGGCAACGATCAATTGATTTCGCAAACGAGGGAGCGGATCTTTTTTTCCGGCTTCTTCCAAATCATGCCTGTACCATTCCTTTCTTACACCTGAAGTATGATGATTTAGCAAAGGTACTTTTG
This sequence comes from Bacteroidota bacterium, assembly GCA_043737035.1. GTDB lineage: Bacteria > Bacteroidota > Bacteroidia > B-17B0 > Aurantibacillaceae > UBA4416. The sequence goes on from JAYTBK010000311.1 coordinate 9,679, forward strand.
CATGAATGAGCATTGGCCGGCGTTCGGTGCGTATAATCTCTAAACACTCGTTAATGGTATTGTAAGATGCAATAAAATCTGTGCCATCAATAGTGCGTGTTTCTAAGCCTTTAAATCCACGCGCGTATTCTGTAATATCCTGCGAGCGCACTTCGTTTGCATGTGCAGAAATATCCCATTCGTTATCCTGAACTAAATATAAAATTGGCAATTTTTTTAACGTTGCCATTTGAAATGCTTCTGCTACTTCACCTTCCGTGCAACTTGCATCACCTAATGAACAAACCGCGACAGGATTTTTACCATCATTTTTTTTTTGCAGATTATTAAGCTCGAGGTATTGCAATCCCATGGCAATGCCAGTTGCCGGAATAGCCTGCATACCCGTTGCGCTGCTTTGATGTGGAATTTTAGGCATATCATCGCGTTTTAAACTTGGGTGCGAATAATATGTGCGCCCACCCGAAAATGGATCACTTCTTTTAGCAAGCAATTGCAACATCAACTCAAATGGCGTGAGACCTATAGCAAGCAGCATGCTATCATCGCGGTAATACGGACTCACAAAATCTTGTGGTAAAAGTTGAAGACCAAGCGCTATTTGAATGGCTTCATGCCCGCGCGATGTAGCGTGAACGTATTTAGCTGTAACTTCCTTATTGGCTTCGTATAAAACCGACATGCTTTGTGCCGTGCACATTAGCGAGTAAGCTTTGGTAAGCGTTTCAGTGGAAATCTTTGTTTTCAAAAAGGTAGGACCTAAAGTTGAAGTAGCCATGTAAAAGTTTATACTTAAGAATATTAAATATATGAAATTTACTTAATTTCAACCAAAAAAATCGTCAGCAAAAATGGGACGTAAGTCTAATTTGTAAAAGACAAAATTTAAGCTGAAAACGTGTGATTTGAATTCTGGATGCTAAGTCACAAAAAATAAACTATTTAATCAAAACACCTTTTTTATGAATGAAGGGTATCAAAATAAAATTTTCGGGCAGAATTGTTTCAGGCAGAAAAATAAATTTTTTGTCGAGTAAAACAGTATTTACCGTAAAGCTCACCCAGTATTCGTTACTCATACCAAATACTTCTTTAGTAATGGGTTCAATTTGTATAAAATCATTGGGTTTAATTTCTTCAAAAAAATGACGTAACGTACTGGTGTTACGTTGCTCGTTGTTAACCAATCCGTAACCGGTTGAAGTAACTAAAACATTATTTATAGAATCAACCTTAAGGTTTATCAGGTAAACGGAATATTCATCAAGTCCCTCAAATTCCTGTACAACAGCAACACCAATGTTTTCAACTTCACGAAAAACTATATCTTTTATCATCTGAATTTCTATACCAATTTTATGAGGTAGTTTTCTTTTTTTCCTTTACTGATCAAAATATATTTGCCGGCAATAAAATTATCAATCGTCAAAAGTTTATTTACTTCAGTAATTTTGGTTTTGTTAATACTCAACGCGTTTCCGGAAATCATTTTTCGCGCTTCTGTTTTGCTAGGGAAAATTAAAGTTTTATCCACCAACAAATCTACTAACAACATTTCCTGTTCAAAATCGTGTCTGTTAATCAAAAATGTATCTATTCCACCTAATAATTTTCCCAACTCATTTTCGGTTAAATTATTGACATCCTCAGCTTTTGATTTAAATAAAAAATCAGCCGTTGCAATTGCCTCTTTCAACGCACCCGAATTGTGCACCCGTTCAGTAATTTCGTCAGCGAGTGTTTTTTGAAGAGCACGGTCATGCGGAGCAGAAACATGCTTCGCCTCTACTGCTTCTATTTCAGGTTTGGATAAAAGCGTAAAAATGCGAATGTATGATTTGGCGTCGTCATCACTTACGTTTAACCAAAACTGATGAAATTTATACGGTGATGTTTTTTGTGGATCAAGCCAAATATTTCCATTTTCAGATTTTCCAAACTTAGTTCCGTCCGATTTTTTAATAAGCTGTGTGGTTAAAGCAAATGCTTCGCCGCCGGCTTTGCGCCTTATGAATTCGGTGCCGGTTGTAATATTTCCCCATTGATCGCTGCCACCCATTTGCAGCATGCAGTTTTTTTCCGTCCACAAATAATAAAAATCATATCCCTGTATTAACTGGTAACTAAATTCGGTAAATGACATCCCTGTATCACCATTTATCCGATTTTTCACCGAATCTTTAGCCATCATATAATTTACAGTAATATGTTTGCCTGCATCGCGAATAAAATCGAGGAAAGAATAATTTTTAAACCAATCGTAATTGTTAACGAGTTCGGCACCATTTACAGTTACATTAAAATCTAAAAATTTACCCAGCTGCGTTTTAATTCCTTCAATATTTTTATGAAGTGTATCGTTATCTAGTAAATTCCGTTCCGCCGATTTACCGCTTGGGTCACCAACCATGCCGGTAGCACCACCTATTAAAGCTAACGGTTTATGACCTGCCTTCTGAAAACGAACGAGCGTCATAATTTGCGCCAGGCTACCAACATGTAAACTATCGGCCGTTGGGTCAAACCCAATATAGCCGGTTGTTGAGCCCCGCAATAGTAACTCTTCCGTACCCGGCATAATATCGTGCAGGATGCCGCGCCATTTCAATTCTTCTATAAAATTTTCCATTGTAAAACTGAAAGGCAAAAATAGAAATAATAAGTGGTTTAATTCGTCATTATTAAGAATAGAACATCTATATAATTGTAGATGCCAATCATTTAAAAATTTCTTTAGATGAAGTTTAATTAAAGTTAAAGACAGCGGACGATCTTCAACATAATTTTTTTAAAATTTCTCCTTCCGGCTATTATATTCTCTAGCCTTTAATTGACGAAGATATTTCTGTTGACGCATTACTTAAACTTCCCCGGTAATTATTCCGAAAGAAAATTATCAATAAACTTGCACATTTGCGGCACCGCTTCTAGATTTACAGTGTGGCCAACATTCGGAACTATTTCAAGCCTCGAACCAACAATTGCTTTTGCAACTTCCTGCGCCATGTGAACGGGAAACAATAAATCTTTTTCGCCCTGAACAATTAAGGTAGGAATTTTAATTTTTGTAAGTTCTGTACGGTAATCTTTTCTCTCTTTTGTTGCCCGCATCAACTTAAATAAATTTTGTTTATCCTCGTTTCCTTCTTGCCTAGCATGTTTCATGAGATCGATTGGAATGAGTGGGTTTAAAAAATAATTTTCGCTTAGCACAGTAGGTAACATAATATCCAACATTAAATTATAACCACCAAATTCCAATGCACGCCACCACGATAGTTCTATTGCTTCGTAATAGGGTGTTTTATGCGCGAAAGTTGACATCAAAATAAGTTTTGATAACCGCTCAGAATGATTAACCGCCATATGCTGTGCCACTAAACTTCCGTACGAAATCCCTGCAATAACCGCTTTTTCTACTTTTAGAAAATCCAACACGGCTATCACATCATTTGCGTGTGTATCAAAAGTCCGCCACTCGCTATTTTTTGCGCTACGTCCTTGAAAAATAAAATCTACTAAAATTATTTTATATTCCTTTTTTAAATATGGCGTTGAGAGCGACCATGCTACAGTTGTTTGCGATAAGCCATTTAAAAACACGAGCGTATGCTTGGCCTCCTCGTTACCAAATACGTCAAAATAAATATCTAAGTCATCTAATGTTTTACAAATCATTTTTTATCTTTTATTTATAGGATAAATTTACGTGTTGATGCCTTACGTTTAATGTTGCAGGGCTGCCAAAAACCAAAGCCATATTATTGTCGATGTGCCCCGCAGGAAAATTAAAACAAACCGGATAATTATATTCTTTAACAGCATCAAAAATAACTTCCTCAGCCGTTTTTCCAAAAGGCACTGTGTTATCTTTCATTTCCGTCATGCTGCCTACAATCAGTCCCGCAAGGTTTCTTAATTTACCAGATAATTTTAGTTGCAACATCATCCTGTCTATATGATAAATGTATTCATCAAGGTCTTCAATAAATAATATTTTCCCATCTGTATTTAGATCATACGCAGTTCCCGATAGCGAATAAATTAATGACAAATTTCCGCCAACAACCACGCCGTTTGCCATACCTATTCTATTAAGCGTATTTATTGAAACATCAATTCTAAGTGCTTCACCAAAAAGTGCATTCATCATTGTTTGGGTTGCCAAAATATTTTTATGAAAGTTAATGGGCATCGTTGAATGTAAGGAAGCTACGTTAAACCGGTTCAAAGCGTTATGTAATACCGTTATATCACTATAGCCTGCGAGCCATTTTGGATGATTTAGAAATTCTGAAAAATCCAATTGGTCGATGAGACGCACTGTACCATATCCGCCGCGCGCAAAAAAAATACATTTTACTTCTTTATGGTTTAAAGCCCACTGTAAATCTTCGGCACGTTCTGCATCATTTCCCGCAAACTGATGATCGGCTTGGTAAATATTTTTACCCTTAAAAACAACAAGGCCATAACTTTCTAAAAAAGCAATGGCCGGATTTAATTCTTCAATACTTATTTTTCTCGCGGAAGCTACAATGGCAACAACATCGCCTTTTTGCAAAAATGCAGGAATAACCATCACTATTTTTTCTTTCCCTTTTTATCCTTTTTTTTCTTTTTATCCTTCTTTACTTTTTTCGTTTTGGTATTTGAAACCGTTGCCTTAGTTTTTTTATCTTTTACTTTTTGTGTCGCATCTTTTTTGCTTACCGTTTTTTCAATTTTTTTAGGAAAGATTTTTTTACTTACGCTTAATTTTTTATTTAAAGCCACATCTTTCTTTACGCGTTCGGCAGTTTCTTTTGCATCCTTTTTATTTTGAAATTCAATATTTTTTAACTGCTCTTTGTATTTAGGAAATACGGGCTCTCCTTCCACATGCACGTGAAACCACATTTGCCCTGATTTAATACGATAAAGATTCATCTCTGCAATATCAAACTTTTGCGCAAGGGCTTTTAACGTAATTTTCCGTTTAGGATTCCACAATTCTTTTTTAAGTTGCGTAACCAATTTTTCGTTTAATTTTTTAGCTGTAGCACCCGTTTGTACTTTACGTGCTATCGATTGCAGAACCAACGGGCTTTTTTTGCTGTGTTCAATTTGTTCGGCCTGCGTTACCCATTTTAAGTTTGATACCTCGTTGTTGGATTTATTATGGTCGATGTGAATGACACGCGTACATTTTGGATTGCGTTTTTTTACAAACATTTCCGCTACCGCACTGTGCATAAAAAGTGCCCTTGAACGGCCGTTGCTGTTTACAGAAACCAGAGGAAACCCGCCATTTAAGTGCGGGCGCAATACAAGCTTTTCATTCATATCATCATCAAATGAGGCAAGCCTACCCTCGCTCGATACAGCATAGTTTCTTTTGGTAGTGCCTTTTAGCGAGGCAATTGGTTTCCAGATTTCTTTGTTGCTACTTGCCATATTTACAATTTATTGAATAAAAGTTTAATGCTATCTTTACACAATTTTACAACATTTTTTTTATTTAAGCATTAATATGTCAGCTAATTTTAAACGCACCCTTGTTACTTCTGCGCTACCTTATGCAAATGGCCCGGTACATATTGGCCACCTCGCCGGATGCTATTTGCCAGCCGATATTTTTGTAAGGTATAAACGAAGCAAAGGTGATGATGTGTTGTTTATATGCGGAAGCGATGAACATGGCGTTCCTATTACCATTAAAGCGAAAAAAGAAGGCGTTACCCCGCAGGATGTAGTAAATAAATATCATAAAATGATGGGCGATTCTTTTAAAGAATTTGGCATATCGTTCGACGTTTACTCCCGCACGTCAAATAAAATCCATCACCAAACCGCATCCGATTTTTTTAAAGTTTTATATAATAAAGGAGTTTTTACAGAGGAAATAACACAACAATATTTTGATGCGGAAGCTAAACAGTTTCTCGCAGACCGTTATATTACAGGAACGTGTCCGAAATGCAAAAACCCCGGTGCTTATGGCGACCAATGCGAACGCTGCGGAAGCACGTTAAACGCCACCGATTTAATTGATCCAAAATCTACATTAAGTGGAAGCAAACCCATTTTAAAAGAAACAAAAAACTGGTTTTTACCTTTAGATAAATTACAACCAAAAATTCAGGCTTACCTCAACAATCATAAAGACTGGAAAACAAACGTGGCAGGCCAATGTAAAAGTTGGTTAGATAGCGGCGAAGGTTTACAACCCCGGGCTATGACGCGCGACCTCGATTGGGGCGTGCCGGTGCCTGTGAAAGATGCCGAAGGAAAAGTATTGTACGTGTGGTTTGATGCGCCCATCGGGTACATTTCGGCCACTAAAGAGTTACGTCCAAACGATTGGGAACTGTATTGGAAAAATGATGAAACCCGTTTAATACATTTTATAGGAAAAGATAACATTGTTTTTCATTGCATCATATTTCCGGCTATGTTAATGGAACACGGCGATTATATTTTAGCTGATAATGTTCCCGCTAACGAATTTTTAAATTTAGAAGGTGAAAAAATTTCTACCTCTCGTAACTGGGCAGTTTGGTTGCACGAATATTTATTAGATTTTAAAGATAAGCAGGATGTTTTACGATACATGCTCTGTTCCAACGCACCTGAAACAAAAGATAACGATTTTACATGGGCCGATTTTCAAACTAAAAACAATAGCGAACTAGTAGCCATACTCGGTAATTTTGTAAACCGCACGTTGGTTTTAACGCATAAATATTATAACGGTGTAGTACCTTCCGCTGAAACATTTACAAAAGAAGATTTAATTGTCCTTGAACAGTTGGCATCTTTCCCGGCAAGGGTTGCAGCGCCTTTAGAGGAATTTAAGTTTAGGGAAGCACTTAGTGAAATGATGGCTCTTGCACGCCTCGGGAACAAATATCTGGCAGATACCGAACCCTGGAAACTCATTAAAACAGACGAACAACGCGTTAAAACAATTTTAAATATAGCGCTGCAAATTACCTGCAATCTTGCAGTATTGTCTGAACCATTTTTACCATTTACTTCTCTAAAATTATTTGGCTTATTAAATGTGCCTGTACTTAAATGGCACGCCGCTAAACAAACGTCCAATATTGCGGCCGGGCACACAATTAATAAAGATGAATTGTTATTTGATAAAATTGAGGATGATGAAATAATATTGCAAATAGAAAAACTTGCGCTTAGTAAAAAAACAAACACTACTGTCGTTATTGCATCACAAAAACCCGAAACCAGTTTTGATGATTTTAGTAAAATGGATATACGCACCGGTACCATAATCGAAGCGGAACGTGTGCCAAAAACTGATAAGTTATTGAAACTAAAAATTGATGTTGGTATCGATACACGCACTGTGGTGAGTGGTGTTGCCGAGTGGTATAAGCCAGAAGATATTATAGGACAACGGGTAAGTATATTAGTAAATTTAGCCGTGCGAAAAATAAAAGGAATTGAAAGTCAGGGAATGATTTTAATGGCCGAAAATTCGGCCGGAGAATTAAGTTTTATAAACACAACTAAACCAGATTTTAATAATGGTTCCGAAATTAAATAATTTTTGGTGGTTATTGTTTTGCGGGTTGTATTTCTCTTCAACGGCGCAGGAAACAAATGAAGGCGTAAAGCTTCCAAAAATTACGGATTATAAAAACGACACTTCTTACATTGATTTTTCGAAAATTAGATTTGATGTTGCAAAGGCACAAATTATTTCCTTAAAAACAGGCGCATTATTAGTACGGTTAAAAACCAACATAAATACGATTAACAGCTTTAAAGTCGCCGGCAATATGGATATGGCCACACAGTTGGAAAGAGAAACAGAAATTACTAATAAAATAATTATAGCTTCTTATTTAAATGAGTTTACATTTTGTCCGGTTTACTTTTTTTATTCCAATGCTTCAGAATCAGTTAAAAATAAAAAACTTTCAGGAATTTTTATCGATACAACATTAATCGTAAACCCTTCTATTATCTGTACAGCCAACTATTATTTAATTGCAGAAGGTAGTTTCGCATATAATTCTTCGCTTGGCTTTGTTACCGAAAGTTATGCGCCTAAGGCAATAGAGCGCGGCACTGCAACTCGGGAAGTTGCCATTGTTATTAAAAACAGATTTTTTATTCAACTGCATAAACCATTTCCATACCTTCAAATTAAACGGAGTTTTAAACCGGTGTTAATGGAAACTACTAATCAACAAGGGATTTGCATAAATTTAACCGCCTTGCATAGCGAAATTAAAAAAATGCTAAATAATAATATTGACGCGAAACAATTAATTGGTTTAAGAAACTGCGTAAGGGCACTCAACGAAAGATTTGTAAGTTTTTACAATGTCAACAAAAATTTTATAATACCTGATCATATCAAGCAATTTGTTTATTAAAATTCGGCTATAACGGTTTGAGAACCTTTTACCACATCGCCAATTTTAACTTTTAATTTCGCGTCTAAAGGCAAAAACAAATCCACCCTCGAACCAAATTTTATAAACCCCATTTCGCCGCATTGTGTGGCTATATCGCCTTGTTTGCTATACATCACAATTCTCCGTGCAAGCGCACCG